>JAYUXQ010000689.1:0-4122 GCA_043752905.1 Nannocystis sp.
CGAACACCGACCCCCGCTTCACCAGCTCCACGGCGTCGTAGGCCTTCCACGTCTCGCGGTCGCTCCCGAGATACCCGGTGAAGGCCTTCTCCCCCCAAGCCACCGCGCTCGGGCCCACGATGGGCGCCAGCGCCGACACGCTCGCCCACGCGCCCGGCTCGCGCAGCGCCATCACCAGCGCGCCGTGGCCGCCCATCGAGTGTCCCATCACCCCACGGCTCCCTTGTTCAATGGGGAAGTCCGCCTCGACCGCCGCTACCAGGTCGCGCGTCACGTAGCTGTACATCCGATACGACCCCGCCCACGGCGCCTCGGTCGCGTCGACGTAGAACCCCGCCCCCAAGCCGAAATCCCACGCCGCGTCGTCGCCCGGATAGCGTGCGTGCCGCGGGCTCGTGTCGCAGGTCACCAGCGCAATCCCCAGCTCCGCCGCCACCCGCTGCGCGCCGCTCTTGGCCGCAAAGGTCTCTTCGGTACACGTCAATCCCGCGAGGAAATACACCGCGGGCACGCGCTCGCCCTTCAACGCCTTCGGCGGCAGATACACCGCGAAGCGCATCGCTCCGCCCACCGCCGCGCTCGGGTGCTCATAGAAGCCTTGCACGCCGCCGAAGGCCCGGTGTTCGCCCCGCACGGTGAACCCCGCCGTCATCAGAACTCCACCACGGTGCGAATCGACTCCCCCGAGTGCATCAGGTCGAAGGCCTCATTGATTCTCTCCAAGGGCAGCTTGTGGGTAATCAACGCATCGATCTCGATCTTCCGTTCCATGTACCAGTCGACGATCTTGGGCACGTCGGTGCGGCCGCGGGCGCCGCCGAAGGCCGAGCCCTTCCAGACCCGGCCGGTGACGAGCTGGAACGGCCGGGTCGCGATCTCCTGGCCGGCGCCGGCGACGCCGATGATGACGCTGACGCCCCAGCCGCGGTGGCAGCACTCGAGCGCCTGCCGCATGAGCTGCACGTTGCCGACGCACTCGAAGCTGTAGTCGGCGCCGCCGCCGGTGAGGTTGACGAGGTGCGCCACGAGGTCGCCGCCGACCTCGCCGGGGTTGACGAAGTGGGTCATGCCGAACTTCTCGGCGATCGCCTTGCGGCCGGGGTTGAGATCCACGCCGACGATCATGTCGGCGCCGACCATGCGCGCCGCCTGGATGACGTTGAGGCCGATCCCGCCGAGGCCGAACACCACGACCTTGTCGCCAGCCTGCACCTTGGCGGTGTTGATCACCGCGCCGACGCCGGTCGTCACGCCGCAGCCGATGTAACAGACCTTCTCGAAGGGGGCGTCCTCGCGGATCTTGGCGACCGCGATCTCGGGCACGACCGTGAAGTTGGAGAACGTCGAGGTGCCCATGTAGTGCAGCACGCGCTCGCCATTGAGCGAGAAGCGGCTGGTCCCGTCCGGCATCAGGCCCTGGCCCTGGGTCGCGCGGATCGCCTGGCACAGGTTGGTCTTCTCCGACAGGCAGAACTTGCACTGCCGGCATTCCGGTGTGTAGAGCGGGATGACGTGGTCGCCGGGGCGCACCGAGGTCACGCCGGCGCCGACCTCGACCACGACCCCCGCGCCCTCGTGGCCGAGGATCGCCGGGAACAGCCCCTCGGGGTCCGCCCCCGACAGCGTGAACGCGTCGGTGTGGCACACCCCGGTGGCCTTGATCTCGATGAGCACCTCGCCGGCGCGCGGGCCCTCGAGATCGACGGTCTCGATCGACAGCGGGGCGTTCGCGCGGACAGCGACGGCGGCTTGGACCTTCACGCCGCGCAGTTCACATCACGCCTGCGGGCAGGTCAAGTCGGCGAGGACCTCGCAGGACTCGACCCAGGCGTCGGGGTCGAGGCAGGTGGGGTCGAAGGCCTCGGCGCAGGCGGCGAAGTACGCGAGGGGCTTGATCACGCAGCGCTCGACCGGCTTCTGCCACAGGCCGAGGCCGTCGGACCGGCCGTTGGCCTGGCGCAGGACCACGCCGGGGCCGATGACCACGTGGTCGAGGTAGGACTCGGCGGAGGCGAACGCGGCGACCGTCTGGATCAGCAGGCCGCGGGTCCCGCTGGCGAAGGCCTGGAGGGCGCACAGATCGCTGTCGGCATAGCTCCCGGTCTTCGAGTCGCGGACCAGCTCGACCGGGTACTCGCAGGGGGCCGGCAGGTCGCAGGCGGCGAGCAGCTCGGGCGGGGCGTCCTCGTCGGGCGTGGGGTCCACGGCCTCGGTCTCCTCGTCGAGGCCAGCCGGGTCGCCCTCGTCGTCGCTGCCGTCATCGGCCGCGCCGTCGTCGGCGGTGGTCAGTCCGTCGCTGTCGGACTTGTCGCCCATCGAGCAGGCCGGGAGGACGACGAGCAGGGCGAGCATCAGGCGGGTGGCGAAGGTGGACATGGCGGAGGCCTCTGCCCCTCTTAGTGCACGTCCCGGGCGAGCGCCCCTTTCACCATTTTCGCCAATCTTTACAAGGGATGATGGGTGTCCGCCGGGGGCGCTCCAGGGCATCCACGGCGCCCGGGTGGGACATCCGTGTCAGGGGGCGCCGGACGCCGGGCGCGGGCGGACCTTGAGCGCGACCAGACAGCGCGCGCCGCCGGTGCCGTTCTTGTAGCTCGGCACGACCTGCAGGACCCGACCGCCGCGCAACACTTCAAAGAGGAAGTCGATCTGCGCAGCGGTGGGCGTGTAGCCGGAGCAGGACGTGCCGCCCCAGCGGTACTCGTGCTTGAGGGCGTTGACGGCGTCACCCTCGACCAGCAACACGGAGCCCTGGAACTCGAGGAAGCGCTCACTCTTGTTGTTGTTGAGCACCAGCTCCTGCACATAACCCGCGCTGCCGGCGACGTCGGCGGCGCTTGCCGTCTGCGGCAAGGCAGCACAGGCCGCGGCAAAGAGGAGGGACTGGACCAGGCGGGACGGGTTCGAGGATCGCTGCATGATGAACGCTGGGTGAGTGTCGCCCCGACCCGGTTTAGATCACGGAAAAAGTGAAGTCCTGGCGCAACACTGCTGAAACTATGATCGAACTGCCGCGCATGCCGACCTCACGCGTCGTCTCTGCAGCGGAGCTCGGGCTCCGTGGCCTCGCCTCGTGGCCGCTCCACGGGGCCTTGCCGCCCGGTCCTCGCCTTGCCGTGGTCGGCAGTCGGGCCGCCAGTCGGGTCGCTATGGCGTGTGTCCCGGCGCTCGTCGAGGCGGCTGCGACGCGCGGGTACGCGCTGGTGTCCGGGGGTGCGCGTGGGATCGACGGGGCCGTGCACCGCACCGCACTGGCCGCCGGGGTGCCGCAGATGGCGATCGTCCCGTGCACGCCGGGGCAGCCCTACCCGCCCGAGCACGCCGCGCTGTTCGCGGCGATCGCCGCTGCCCCGGGTTCCGGGGTGCTGTATACGCGGCCGGAGCATCAGCACAACACGCGGGGGATCTTCGCCAGCCGAAACGCAATGGTCGTCGGCGTGGCAACGGCGGTGTTGGTCGCGCAGGCGGTCCTGCGTTCGGGGTCGTGGGGGACGGGACGCATGGCGCTGCGCGGCGCCCGGCCGACCGCGGCCCTGATGGGGTCCTCGGGTTGCGCCGACCTCGTCGCCCACGGCGCGCAGGTCCTGCCCTGCGAGGCCGCGTTCGTCGGGGCTGCCCTGCTCGTCTGGCTGGACGCGCTCCAACCGGGAACCGGGGCCGCCGCGGTCGCAGGGACGTCGTCGTGGCCGGACGACCTGCGCTGGCTCGGTGAGGCGCTGGCGGCTGCCGGCCCGCGCGGACTGGGCCTCGACGACCTGACGGAGCAGGTCGATGCGGCCCGCGGCAACGCGGCGTTGCTGTCCGCGGAGCTGCTCGGGCTCGTGATCGAGTCGCCGCCGGGTCGTTATCACCTGTCCCGAAGGCCAGGTCGTGCCGGTTAAACGACCGCGCCCCGGCGCTTTCGCGTCGGGGCGGGTTGCACGCTCGAAGGAGTGAGCGAGTGCTCAGAGCATCGGGCAGTCGCGGGTCTTGTTCTCCGACAGCTCGCAGGCGGCAGAGATCGTGGTGCCCGCGGGGGCGGCAGCGGAGCGGACCAGGATGAACTCGAGGTTGAAGCCCTGGTCCACGCACAAGATCGACATGTCGTCGATCTTGCTGGGGGTCTGCTTGCCGTCCTTGTCG
>JAYUXQ010000690.1:0-4117 GCA_043752905.1 Nannocystis sp.
ACCGGCGAGGGCCACGTCACCGTCGATGTCGAGGGCCTGCGCTGCACCCTCTTCATCTGCTACGACCTGCGCTTCGCCGACGAGTTCTGGGGCCGCGCCGACGCGACCGACGCCTACATCGTGGTCGCCAACTGGCCCGAGCGCCGCCGTCGCCACTGGACCACGCTGCTGCAGGCGCGCGCGATCGAGAACCAGGCCTACGTCATCGGCGTCAACCGCGTCGGCCACGGCAGCGGCCTCGACTACAGCGGCGACAGCCGCATCATCGACCCCTGGGGCGAGATCCTCGCGTCCGCGGCCGGCGGCGAGACGATGCTGCTCGCCGACCTCCACCCCGACAACGTCAAGGACGCGCGCGAGAAGTTCCCGGTGCTCAAAGACCGCCGGCGATGAGCCCACGGCCCCACGCCTGACGACCGTCACTGGCATCCACCGGCATCCATCGGCATCCACCGGCATCATGCGGGTCTCCGATCATCGACATCATCGACATCATCGACATCATCGACATCATCGACATCATCGACATCATCGACAGATCGCAAGCCCGAGGCCAGTGCCGCCATGGCGCCGAGTCACCGACGAGTCGATCTGGCTGAAAGATTCGAATAGCAGCCCGATCTTCTCCGCATCGATGCCGATGCCAGTGTCGCGGACCTCAAGATATACCCAGCATTCATCGCGTCGAGCGACGACCTCGATCTCACCGCCGCTGGTGAACTTGCAGGCGTTGCCGATGAGGTTGTAGAGCGTCTGACGCAGCTTGAGCCGGTCGCTCCACAGCAGGCCGACACCAGGGTCGATGTGCAGCCTGGTCTGCACGCGCGGCCATCACGTCACTTCGCGCACCAGATCTCGTACTCGACCTGCATCCCGGGGATCGCCAGGGCGTCGACGATGCGCAGGGTACCGGCGGCCGGGCGGATGTTGACGGGGGCGAAGTAGTCCGCGAACAGGCCGAGGATCTGATTGAAATCGGTGTTGCTGACCTCGGTCGTCATCGTGAACTCGATGCGGATGATCTCGTCGCGCGAGTAGCCGTTGTTCTCGAGAAACTCGTCGAAATTATCGAGGATGTACTGGGTCTGGGCGACCGCGTCGTCCGGGAACATGATCGTTCCGGTCGCGTCGTGGGCGCCGTGGCCGGCGATCAGGAACAGCTCCTTGACGTTCCTGATCTTGAGGCCCCAGTTGAAGATCGCCGTGAAATCGGGCGCATTGGGGTTCAGGACCGCGGTCTTCTTGAGTGAACCACCGCCATTGCCACCGCCATTGCCACCGCCATTGCCGTTACCGGCGACGATCTGCGGCGCGACGATCGACATCGAGAGCGCGAGAAGGATTGTCGAGACGAATACCGGACGCTGCATTACACACCTCCCAATCAACTCAAACACCCTACAGGGGCGGCACCGGCGTTGTCAACATCTGGCGACGACCTGCGAAAGATTTGGCGCATTACAGCATACTTTGTTTGCATGTACGTACCGCGACCTACGCATGACGACAGGCATTCGTCGTTGGGCTGACGCAAATAGCTCGAGCGCTGGAGACATGCTGGCGTGGTCGCGGCCGCTGCGCGAGCGACCCGTGAGCGATCGCCGCGGAGTCGCGATTCGCCCGGTTCTTGAGAAATCATCGGGGGTCGTCGCCCCCCGCCGTACGAGCCGTCGATCGGCGCCAGATCGCGCGCAGTGGCGCGCTGACCAGGGTCCGTGCGCTCGGACGGTGACGGAGACCCGCCGATCTGCGGGCCCTGCGCGCTGGTGTAGATTCGTCGCTGGCGCAGACAAGCGGACGGCGCTGCGGCAGACTGCCGGGGTCCAGGAGGTTCAAGATGGCGAATCGTAGGCGAGTCCTTGTCACAGGGTGCAGTTCGGGCTTCGGCGCTGCCACCGTCCGAGCGCTCGTCGCCGCGGGTTTTTCCGTGGTCGCGGGCATTCGTGACAGTGAAACGCGCAACGCCGGGGCGGCCGGGGAACTACGGAACTCCGCGGTCGGGCCGGGGACCCTGGATGTCGTCGACCTCGATGTCACGAGCGATACCTCGGTCGACGCCGCAGTCGCGGCGGCGGGTGAGATCGATGTGCTCGTCAACAACGCGGGGCGGGCCGCCGCTGGGCTGATCGAGACATTCTCGATCGCCCAGGCCGAACAGCTGTTCGCGGTCAATTTCTTCGGCGCGCTCCGGATGGCGCGGGCCGTGCTGCCGCAGATGAAGCGGCGCGGCCACGGTCTGCTCGTGCACGTCAGCAGCGAGCTCGGGCGCATCGTCCTGCCCGGACTCGGTATCTACGGGGCCAGCAAGGCCGCGCTCGATTCGCTGGCCGAGTGTTTACATTACGAGCTCGCGGCGACCGGCGTACATTCGGTCAGCATCGAGCCCGGGACCTATCCGACGACCGGGGTGCTCGGCAACATGATGACGCCGACCGAGACCGATCGGGCCGAGGGCTATGGCCCGGTCGCGGCGCTACCGCAGCAACTCGGCGCCGGGATCCAGGCGATGATCGAGCACGGCGTGGCACCCGATCCCGCGGGGGTCGCCGCCGCGATCGTGGCGTTGGTCGAGGCGAGCGCGCCCCCGCTGCGCACGCTGCTGCCGAGCCCCGATGCCGAGAACATCGCAGCGCTCAACCGCGCCGCGCTGGTCGCCCAGGTCGCGAGCTTCCACCGCCTGAACATGACGGCGCTGCTGCGCGAGGGCTAGGCACGATGTCCGCGTCGACTCCCGGGGAGGCCGAGTCGGCCGCCGAATCGGCCGCCGAGGTGGCGGCGCTACGCGCCCAGCTCGACTCGCTAAGGCGCGCCCACGCCAGCCAACAGCTGCTGCTGCGGGCGATCGCCGACCACGCGCCGGTCGTGCTGTACGCCAAGGACCTCGCGGGCCGCTTCACCCTCAGCAACCGCCTGCACGCGGCGCTGCTCGGCCGCGAGGCGCACGAGGTCGTCGGCGCCTCGGAGGCCGAGCTGCTCGACGAGTCGACCGCCGCGGAGATCGGGGCAATCGCCGAGCGGGTGGCCCGCACCCGCGTGCCGCACGTCGCCGAGTTCGAGATCCCGCTCGCGGGCGGGATGCGGGTGTTCCTCGAGCACGTGTTCCCGCTCGGCGACGACGACAGCGTCGACGGCATCGGCGGCGCAGCGATCGACATCACCGAGCGCAAGCAGGCCGAGGGCGTCGCGCGGGTGTTCGCCGCGCTCGCCGAGCACTCGCCCGACGGCGTGCTCGTGCGCCCGGCCGACCCGAAGCGACCGCTGCTCGCCAACCCGGCGCTGCTGCGACTGCTCGGGCTGGCCGCTGACGCGTCGGCGGAGCGCGCCGCGGAGTGGTTCACCGCGGGGCGGACCGGCGCGCGCGAGCTGGTGCGCGACGACGGCGACACGATCCACGTCGAGGTCACCACCTTCGACATCCCCGGCGCCGCGGGTGAGCGTCCGGCGAGCGCGACCGTCGTCCGCGACGTCACCAGCCTGCAGCGGGCGCTCCGCGAGCGTGAGCAGCAGGTCGAGCACAACCGCCGCCAGCAGGCCGAGCTGATCGCCGAGCTGTCGGCGCCGCTGCTGCCGCTGCTGCCGGGGGTGCTGGTGCTGCCGCTGATCGGCTCGCTCGACGACGCGCGGTCGATCCACGTGCGCGAGGTCGTGCTCGAGGGCATCGCGCGTCACCAGAGCCGCGTCCTCATCCTCGACCTCACCGGTCTGCGCGCCGTCGACGGCATGCCCGCCGAGCGCCTGCGCGGTCTGATCGCGGCGGTGCAGCTGATCGGCGCGCGCGTAATGCTGACGGGGATCCGCCCTGCGGTCGCGGCGGCGCTGGTCGACGTCGGCTTCTCGCCGCGGCGCGGCGTCACCGTGCTGGCGACCCTCGCGGACGCGCTGCAGGCGACGCAGGCGACGCAGGCGGCGGGCGGTCGTTACGTCGCAACGAAGCGCCCGAACAGAGGATAGAACCGGTGTGCTGTGACGGCCTGGCCCGGCGGTCACGGAGCTCGCGGAACTGCACCCCGGGTCGCCGCAGCCCGCGGGCAACAGAGCCTCGCCGTCCACGCCACGCCCCTGGCGCGCGAGCGCACGTACGAGCCGGCCTGGATGATCGAGCGCATCCGCCTGGACG
>JAYUXQ010000691.1:0-4116 GCA_043752905.1 Nannocystis sp.
CGCTCGGGCACCAGGGCACCGAGGCCGCCGATCTGGATGCCGATGCTCGACAGGTTGGCGAAGCCACACACCGCGAACGTCGTGATCGCCACCGACCGCTCGGCGAGCACGCCCTTTAGCCCGTTGAGCTCCTGGAACGCGACGATCTCGTTGAGCACCACCCGCGTCCCGAGGATCGACCCGACCTGCTGCGCCTCGCCCCAGGGGATCCCCATCAACAGCGCGAACGGCATGCAGGCCCAGCCCAGCATGCGCTGCAGCGTCAGCGGCGCGGCGTCCGGGCCCATGCCCGTCGGGATCAGGCCGATGAGCCCGTTGAGCAGCGACACCAGCGCGATGAACGAGATCAGCATGGCGCCGACGTTGGCGGCCAGCTTCATGCCGTCGATCGTGCCGTTGGCGGCCGCGTCGAGCAGGTTGCGGCTGTTGTCGACCGGCGCGTCGTCGACCCGGCCGGCCGTCTCCGGCACCCCCGTCTCCGGCACGACCAGCTTCGCGAATACCAGCGAGATCGGCGCCGTCATCGCCATCGCGGTCAACAGGTGTTCGATGCGGACCCCGCCGAGCAGCACGTACGCGCCCAGTATGGCGCCCGACACCGACGCCATGCCGGCGACGATCACCGTGAACAGCTCCGACTCCGTCAACTTCGCCAGGAACGGCCGGATCGTCAGCGGCGCCTCGCTCTGGCCCATGAAGATGCTGGCGGCCACGCACAGCGACTCCGCGCCGCTGGCCCCGAACACGTAGACCATCGCCCGCGCGAGCACGCGGACGATCAGCTGCATGACGCCGAGGTAGTAGAGCACCCCGAACAGCGCCGCCACGAAGATGATCGTCGGCAGCACCTGGAACGCGAAGATGACCCCGAGCCCGCTCGTCCCGCCGCTCGGCGCTCCGAGCTGACCGAACAGGAACGTCGAGCCGACGAACGCGTGGTCGAGGATCCCCTGCACCCCCGAGGCCGCGAAGGTCAGCACGCCTTGCCCCTGCGGCACCTTGAGCAGCAGCGCCGCCATCAACCACTGCAACCCCACCCCCCACAGCACCAGCTTTAGCTGCACGGCCTTGCGGTTGCGGCTCAGCGCGTAGCCGATCGCCAGCAGCACGAAGTAGCCGACGATGCTCATCACCTGGTCAACGCTCATTGCGGGCCCCCGGGTCCGGGATGGACACCGCGTCCTACCACGAGTATCACCCCCCGGGACAGCACCCCGAAGGAGCTCCTCCTTGGCCAAGCTCTACTTTCGCCACGGCACCATGGACAGCGCCAAGACCCTCAACCTGCTCGCGGTGGCCCACAACTACCGCAGCCAGGGCAAGCGCGTCCTGCTCGTCAAGCCTCGCATGGACGACCGCTTCGGCGCCGCTTCCATCCGTTCGCGGGCCGGCATCGAGGCCCAGGCCGACCTTTTGGTCGACCCCGACACCCGCCTCGACCCCGCCGAGTTTGCGGGCGTCGACTGCGTGCTCGTCGACGAGGCCCAGTTCCTGTCCGTCGCGCTGGTCGAGCAGCTGCGGGCCCTGACCCGCGGTGGCCCGCCGGTGATCTGTTACGGACTGCGCACCGACTTCCGGACCTGCCTGTTCGAGGGCTCGCGCCGCCTGCTGGAGCTCGCCGACAGCATCGAGGAGGTCAAGGTCACCTGCCAGTTTTGCAACCGCAAGGCGATCTTCAACCTGCGCATGCAGGCCGGGGGGGCCGCCGAGCTCGACGGCCCGCAGGTCGAGCTCGGCGGCAACGACCGCTACGCGCCGGCCTGCTTCGGCTGCTACGGCGCCCGCACCGGCCTGTTCCCGCCGCTGGTCCGCTGAGCTGGCAACCCGGCTCCCCGGGCCGATCTCCCGCGACGAGCCACGATCCCCGTCGACGCGGTCCACGCCGTCATTCCCGCACTGAACAGCTACACAGCGCCAGGGATCGCCGCCACGAGCCCCTTGCGCCGCGTGTCCACAGCGTGCTTCACAGGAATTGATCGTGCCAGCGATGGACTTGCGATGGACTCGCCGGTTCGCGTCGCGGTCGCGGCGCCGCAATGGTGGACGTCCGTCCGTCACCTTCGACGTCGCGTCGCGTCACGCAGCCACGACCACCGCCTCGCGATTTTGCAGCAGCCGACGACGAGCCGATCTTTGGCACTTTGGTTTAGGATGGCACCCGAGGGTTGTTTTTGCCGCTGGTCTCCTCGGGCAATCGTGTCGCGCCGCACCGCCGCAGTCCGCTGCCAGGCCGCGCCATCCGTCGCATCGCTCACCTCCTCGTTCCTGCCGTCGCCGTCGTCACCGCCGTCACCGCCGTCGTCGCCACCGTCGTCACCGCCTGCGTGCGCCCCCCGCTCGCGTCCTCGTGCACCGACATCGAGCCCGGCGCTCTGGTCGTCAGCGAGCTGCGCGGGTCCCAGGCGGGCAGCTATCGCCAGTGGATCGAGCTCTACAACGCCAGCGACGAGCCGGTCGACGTGCGAGGCCTGCGGTTCTCCTTCACCAGGATCGACGGCACCAGCCCGGTCGCCTTCGTTGTCCGCGACGAGGTCCAGGAGATCGCCCCCGGCGCATACTTCGTGGTCGGCGGCGGCGACCCGGCCGAGGAAGACTACATCGACTACGACTACACCGCCGATTATCACTCGAGCACCGGCACCGACCAGCCGCGCGACCTCTACGGCGCCGCCCGCCTCGAGCTCTTCGCCTGTGACACCGTGGTCGACAGCCTCGTGTATCAGATGCCGGCCAGCGGCACCCTCGCCCTCGACGGCAAGGGCCCGCCCGACGCCGCCCGCAACGACGACAGCGAGCACTGGTGCTTCGACGAGCGCGACGACGGCCCGCAGACAGAGATCGGCCTGCGCGGCAGCCCCGGGGAGGCCAACCCGCCATGTCCATGAATGTGAAGTCCGCCCTGCTCGCGCTGGCACTCGCGCTCGCCTGCGCCTGCGGCCAGACCGTCCAGCGCTACGATCGCACCAATGTCCTCGCCGGCCTCGACAAGCCGGACACCGGAGTCGTCCTCGGCAACTTCCCGCTGACCAAGGTCATCGACGGCGACACGATCCGCGTCGAGGGCCTCGACTCGAGCATGCGTCTATTCGGCCTCGACACCGAGGAGACTTTTAAAAGAAAGTCCGAGTGGCGCGAGTTCGACAAGGGCTGGCAGCGCTACCTCGCCGACGCCCAGGCCCGCACCAAACACCCGGTCAAGATCCCGACGCCCATGGGCGAGGAGGCCAAGAAATACGCGCTCAAGTTCTTCAAGGGCGTGCGCTCCGTCTACCTCGAGCGCGACCACCCCAAGGAGATCCGCGACTTCTATAATCGCTACCTGACCTACGTCTTCGTCGAAAAGGACGGCAAGCGCCTCAACTACAACGTCGAGTGCGTGCGCGCCGGCATGAGCCCCTACTTCACCAAGTATGGCCTCTCGCGCCGCTTCCACGAGGAGTTCGTGCAGGCCCAGAACGAGGCCCGCGCCGCCGGCCGCGGCATCTGGGACCCGACCAAGCAGCACTACCCCGACTACGACCGCCGCCTCGAGTGGTGGGACCGCCGCGGTGACTACATCGCCGCCTTCGAGCGTGACGCCGCCGGTAAAAACAACTGGATCATGCTGACCCACTGGGACGCGATGGACCGCCTGCAGGGCCTACTCGGCCGCGAGGTCGTCGTGCTCGGCGCCGTCGGTGACATCCGCGTCAGCACCACCGGCGGCCCGACCAAGGCCGTCCTCAGCCGCCGCCGCACCTCCAGCTTCCCGCTGATCTTCTTCGACAAGCAGGTGATGGAGGACTCGCGCATCGAGTCGGCCAGGGGCGAGTACATCCGGGCCCGCGGCATCGTCGCCAGCTACAAGAACAAGTACACCGGAAAGACCGAGCTGCAGATCATGGTCACGCTCCCGGCCCAGGTCGAGATCGAGGTCCTCTCGCCGGCCGCCCCGAACGCTCCCCCGTCGCTGCCCGAGAACACCGCCGGCCAGACCCCCGCCGCCCCGGACGTGCCCACGCCTGCCACGCCCGCAACTGCGCCGCCGCTGGGCCCGATGGACCCCGCCGCCCCGCCGCCCGACGACCCCGCGAGCCGCATCCCCGACCCCGCGGATCCGGTGCTGCGCGAGCCGAG
>JAYUXQ010000692.1:0-1547 GCA_043752905.1 Nannocystis sp.
CGGCTCCGGGGCGCCAGTGATCCGGCGCTCCGGTGGCACCGCCGCGAAGCCCATGTCGAGCAGCATCGTGTGCAGCTGGTCGCCGAGCAGTCGCTGCACGAACACGTTATCCGGCTTGACGTCGCGGTGGGTGATGCCGCGCCTGTGCAGCTCGGACAGCCCCGCGAGCAGGCCGAGCACGACGTGGCACAGCTCGCGCCAGGGTATGAGCTCGCCGGGGTACAGCTCGGACAGCGCGGCACCTTCGATGAGGTCGAGCACGATAAACGGCCGCCCTTCGTCCTCGCCGAAGTGCGTGGCGTGGACGAGGTGCGGGCTGCGGATCCGTGCGGAGAGCCGCGCCTCCTGGTTGAAGAATTCGCCCACCGCCGCCAGCGCGCCCTTGTAGAGCACCTTGACCGCGATGCGCGACTTGGTGGTGAGGTCGAGCGCGGAATAGACGGTGGCCGTCCCTCCGCACGCGATGACCTCGAGCAGTTCGTAGCGGCCCCCGAGGATCTCGCCGGTGTCGTCGTCGGCCTCCGGTTCGCCGATGCCGAAGACGTCGATCTCGTCGTCGGGCGCTTGCTTGGGACGGACCCACACGAAGGACATGTCGGCGTCGCCCCGGGGGATGGGCACTCCGATCTCAGATTATCGAGCGGCGCGCGAAAAATATAGCGGCGACGACGGCCGAAGTAACAGGCGGCCGGGCTCGGCACGCGCTCATCCGCGCGCAGCCCGGCCCGTTGTCTTCGTGCCCTCCCGCCTGCAACAGACCCGTCCGAGCTAACAGGCCCGTCCGACCCGACACATCGCCGACCTGCCAACGGCCGGATCACGCCGATCTTCGACGCGACGATCCAGGCGACGGAGGAGGCAATCGTCAATGCGCTGGTCGCCGCCGAGACGATGCGAGGGATCGACGACCTCGTCGTGCCTGCGCTGCCGCATGACCGCCTGCGCGAGGCGATGGCACGTTATCGGCGACGCGCCTGAGCTGTGCCCGTCAGGGCCTGGGCGTGAACGCGAGGTCGTGAGACAGCCTGGCGACCAGCGTCGGGGCGAGTTCGGGGGCGATCGCGGCGGCCCAGTCGGCGAGGCGGTCACGAAACGCGGCGATGTTCCGCTCGACCTCGGCGAGCGCGCTGCGCAGGGCGGCCGGCTCGACGTGACGCACGAGCTCGGGCGTGCCGTGATAGCCGATCGCCAGCAGGCCGGAGGGCAGGCGCTCGAGGCGAGGTGTCGGGTCGTGGCCGGCCCACGGCGAGTCGCCACCGTCGGCGAAGTCGATCCATTCACGCCAGCCCTCGAGGCCGCAGCAACACTGGGGTGATACGACGACCGTGCCGTCGACCTCGACCTCGATACCGCCGGACACGACGATCTCCTCCTGCTCGCAGAGGCGGCCGAGGATCTGCGCGAGCGGGAGCATCGTAGGATGCTCGGGCGGGACCGCGTCGTCGTCCTGCTCCTCGAACACCGTATCGTTGTAGAGGCAGATAGCGGCCATCACGGTGCCGACGGTCCGCGGATCCGGGTCGTCGAGGCGGATCGACCGCAAAAAA
>JAYUXQ010000693.1:0-1546 GCA_043752905.1 Nannocystis sp.
CAGGGCACGGCGGATGATCGTGGCCTCGGCGGACATCGGCGCGGACTTTGCGGGGAGCACCCGCCGGTGTCAAGCGCGGTCGCGAGCAGTGAGACGCGATGACCGTGGGCCGATGACCTGTTCACGGCGCTGCCGGAAGACGCGTTCGCTCGCGGACGCGGGCGCATAGCCGAGGTAAAGCTCAGGGCAGGGCGGCGGCGACGTCGGTGCGGAGCAGGATGGGCTCGCGGGCGGGGGCACCGTGGAGGATCCGGTGCTGGCTGGTTTGGAGGAGCGCGGCGGCGGCGAGCTCGTCGACCCAGCGCCCGCGCGGGGTGACGAAGCCGAGGCGGTAGTCGAGGCCCTGATCGAGGTAGTAGCGGCCGCGGCCGATGAGGTCGACCTCGAAGCGCTGGCCGCCGTCCTCGCCGGTGATCGTGATGCGGTGGTGGCCGGGCTCGGCGCGCCAGCAGAACCAGGTCGGGCCGCGGGTGGCACCGACGAGCAGGTCGTTGTCATGCACGACGAAGGTGACGGCCAGCGCGATGCGGGCCGTGCGGATCACACAGACGGTCGCCATGCCGTCGATGTAGGGCGTGAACGGGCGCGTGACGGCGAGGGGGTCGGCCGGCGGCGGACCGATCTGGTACGGGGAGCAGGCGGTGAGCAAGAGGGGACCTGCCAACACAACGGCCGACCATGGGCGCAGGCCGGGGCGGGCCGCGTGGGGTCGGGCTGGCATGGGCTCAGGCGAGGTATACCGCGGGGTCGGGCGCGGGCCAATCGCAGTTTGCGTGCGCGGCGGGGGCGTCGCTATGCTGCGCCGGTGCGGCTCTCGACTTTTTTCGTGACGATCTCGCTGGTGTTCGCGTGCGCGGGGGAGCGGCCGCGCGAGCTCAAGGTGGCGGCGGCGATGTCGCTCAAGGAAGTGTTCACGGCGCTCGAGGCGGGCTTCGAGGCGAAGCACGGGGTCGATGTGGTGTTCAACTTCGCGGGCTCGCAGATCCTCGCCGGGCAGATCGCCGAGGGAGCGCCGGTCGACGTGTTCGCGGCGGCCGACGAGCCGCAGATGCAACGAGCGATCGCCACCGGACGCATCACGCGGGCCGAGGTGTTCGCGCGCAACCGGCTGGTGCTCATCACGCCGGCGACACCCGTCGAGGGCCAGATCGCCGGGGCGGCCGAGCTGGGGCGGCCAGGGCTGCGGCTGGTGCTCGCGGGGCCCGGCGTGCCGGCCGGGGCGTACGCGCGGCAGGCCCTGCAAGAGCTCGGGGTCGCGGAGGCGGCCCTGAAGAACCTGGTGTCGAACGAGGAGAACGTGCGCGGGGTGGTCGGGAAGGTCGTCGCCGGGGAGGCCGACGCGGGGGTGGTGTACGCGACCGACGTGACGCCGGCGGTCGCAAACAAGCTGCGCGTGCTGCCATTGGCGGTGACGGTGGAGCCGCGCTACGAGGTGGCGGCGCTGGCGGACAGCCCGGAGGCGTCGCTCGCGGCGGCGTTCGTGGCGGAGCTGTCCGGGGCGGGCGGGCAGACGCTGTTGACGCAGCACGGGTTCCTGCTGCCGTGA
>JAYUXQ010000694.1:0-1546 GCA_043752905.1 Nannocystis sp.
CGTCGTGACCGTCTGGCTTCAGCTCAGCGCCGGACATGGGCCCGCCGAGTGCGGGTGGGTCGTCGCGCGGCTGGTCGACGCGATGCTCGTCGCGGCTGCGGACGCGGGCGTCACGGCGGCGTGCATCGAGCGGGTCGCGGGCGACGCTGCGGACACGCTGCGCTCCGCGCTCGTCGAGCTGTCCGACGGGCCATCCGAGGCGTTCGCGGCGGACTGGTGCGGGAGCGTGTTGTGGGTCGGTACCAGCCCGTTTCGCCCGCAGCATCGCCGGCGCAACTGGTTCGTGCAAGTGGCCAGGTTGCAGCCGCCCGACGCCGACGCTGCGACGGACCTCCGCCTCGACGAGGTGGAGCTCACCGCGATGCGGGGCACGGGCGCTGGCGGGCAGAACGTCAACAAGCGCAGCACGGTGGTCCGGGCCCGGCACCTGCCGAGCGGGCTCGAGGCGGTCGCCCGCGAGGAGCGCTCGCAGTTCGCCAACCGGCGCGCCGCGCTGGCGCGCCTGTCCTGGCTGTTACGCGAGCGGGCCCAGTCGCGGCGCGACGCCGGGGCGCGGGCCCAGTGGGACGCCAAGGGTCAGGTCGAGCGTGGTAATCCCCGCCGGGTGTTTCGCGGGCCGGATTTCCGGCCCGAGCCCCATGGATAGTACCTGTCTTTCAGGCCAGGCCGCGACGATTCTTGAGGATCTTCACGAACGACCGCCCGCGGAGCTCATCGAGCGTGACGCCGGCGCGTAGCGCCTCCTCCTCCTTGAGCGCGCCGCAGTTGATGCCGCGCAGGAAGAAGTTCAGCAGGCCCTGGCCAGTCGCGGCATCGTCGAAAATGTCGCCGACCAGCGTCGCCTGGGCCGCCTTCGACACGAAGTTCGACAGGCGCTCGGAGGCGGAGGCCAGGCCGCGCAGGAAGAACGCGTAGGTGGCCGCGTAGCGGGTCGGCAGCTGGCCCGGGTGCAGGTCCCAGCCCTGATAGTAGCCGCTCTCGAGCGAATGGAAGATGTCGTCGGCGTGCAGCTTCCACGCGGCGTGCACGGCCCGGCGGTTCTCCGAAGCTTGCCCGGCCGTCAATGTGCCACCGGCCTCGGCGCGGTGCGGGGCGACCGGCATGATGTTGGTGGCGCCGTCGGACAGCCACAGGCCCGTGCCGGCGTAGGCCATCTTCATCATGTGCCTGGCGAAGTCGCACGAGGGATGTCCCATGCGCTGATACTGCGCGGTGATATCGTTGGAGGCGGTGAAGTCGTACACACCGAAGTGCGCGGCGACGCAGCGGCCCTGCGCGGCGGTCAACATGCGCGGCAGCATGATCGACCCGTCGACGTCGAGGATCGACTGCGTCGTCTCGATCATGAACTCCATCTTGAGGCTGCCCTGCAGCAAGGCGAGCGAGCTCTCGAGCGCCTCGAAGGTGGACACCAGCGTCGTCACGTGCTCGGGCGAGGTGATCTTCGGCAGCGTGACGACGAAGTTGTCCGGCAGGTGCCCGCCGCTGTCGCGCACCACCGTCGTGACGAACACGTCGAGGGTCCGCAGCGCCCGCGCGCACAGCT
>JAYUXQ010000695.1:0-4106 GCA_043752905.1 Nannocystis sp.
GTGTGCGACTACGGCCTGTTCTGCGCCAACCAGATGGCGGTGCCGGGCTGCGAGAGCACCGATGGCTGCTGCTCGACCTATTGCAACCTGATGGAGCCGAACACCTGCCCCGGCGCGCCGGAGCAGGAGTGCGTGCCCTGGTACGCCGAGGGCCAGACGCCCCCGCCCGGCCAGGAGAACATCGGCGCCTGTGCCGTGCCGATCTGATCGCACCGGGGCCCGGGACGTCTGCTCCGGGCTTCGCCTCACGCGGTGCCGAGCCGACGCTCGGGCACCGTGACCATGCGCCACTTCACCCGGGTCTGGTTGAAGTGGCCGTGGACGCTGGGGTCGTTGTCGAGCTGCTGGATCTTGCCGTCGACGTCGATCGCGCGACAGCCGACCTTGTAGGTGCCGGGGCCCGACGGCAGCCAGGTGCTGGTGAACACGCCCCACGCGCCCGCGAGCGCGGCCGGGTCGGGCGTCGCCAGCTCGGGGTGCTCCTGAAAATATTCGGTGGGGTTCTGCCAGCGGGCGGGCTGCCACGACAGGCCGCCATCGGTGCTGACCTCGACGCTGGCGATCGGCCGCTCGCCGCCCCAGGCGCAGCCAGTCAGCAGCCAGCCGCTGCCCTCGCGCGTGCAGTGGGCGATGATCGACTTGAGCCCGATCCACCGCGCCTGCACGCGGACCCACTTGTCGCCATGCCGCTCCTTGTTGGTGAATACGAAGCGGTTGTGGATCCCCATGTGCGGGCGGGTCTTGCCCTCGACGTGGCCGAGCCACTTCACGTGCGACATCGAGTAGATGCGCGGGACGATCAGCCGCGCCGGGAACCCGTGGCGGCGCGTCAGCGGCTCGCCGTTCATCGTCAGGGCGACGATCGCCTGCGCGCGGCGCAGCTCGTCGAGCGAGAGGCCGTAGTGATAGCCGCGCTTGATCAGGCCGAGGTCGTCGAGGCCGTGGAACGCGAAGTGCGTGGCCGCGCCCGGACCACCGCACAGCCCCAGCAGGCTCTCGAAGGTCGGGCCCGACCACACCGCCTGGCCGCACAGACCGGCGGATCCCATGATGTGATTGCCGTTGCCGGCGCACTCCTGCACGCACACGCGGGTCTCTCGCGGCAGCGCTTGCAGGTCGGCGAGGGAGAACGCCCGTGGGAACGCGACGCCAGTGAACTTGACGCTGTAGGTCGTCGGGTCGACCGCGGGGTGGACGTGACGGTCGCGCCGGAAGTACCCCGAGACCGGCGTGACCATGCGCGCGAGCTGGGCGGCGTCTTGCTCCTCCATGCTGACGACGCGCAGGAACAGGCGGGCGAGGCGGGTGCCGAGCCAGCGCGGGAAGCCGTCGACGGGGCGCAGCTCGAGCGCGTCGGGCGAGGCGTCGGTGCGGACGAGAGACGCGCTGTCGGGCATGGGCAGGCGCAAGCTAGCGGAAGCCTCGCCACGGAGCAACGTTCCCCGCAGCGCGGCCTGCGGGGCGTGCGTGTTTCAGGGCACGTGCGCGCCAGCTAACCTGTCCGTTCGGTCAGGACCATGCGGATCCCGCCGCGTGGGCCGAGGGTGATGTTGCGGCGCACGGGGGTCACCGGGCGGTCCTCGAGCAGCCGGAAGCGGTGCCCCGGCAGCAGGGCGGCGAGGGCATGCTTCATCGCATAGAGGGCGAAGGCGGCGCCGATGCAGCGGCGGATGCCGCCGCCGAACACCGCGAATTCCCACGGGGTGAACTTGCGGACCAGCCAGCGCGCGGGCCGGAATTCATCGGGCTCGGGGTAGAGGTCGGGGTGGCGGTGCAGCAGGGCGATGCATGCACCGACGTGGGTGCCGGGCGGCAGCGTGTGCGGGCCGAGGGTCAGCGAGCGCCGGAGCGTGCGCGGGGCCAGCGGCACGATCGGGTACAGGCGCAGGGTCTCGTGGCACACGGCGTCGAGGTAGGGCAGCGAGGCGATCACGTCGTGGTCGTCGCCGGCCTGGATGATCTCGGCGCGCAGCCGCTCCAGGGTGTCGGGGTGACGATGCAACCAGTACATCGCCCAGGCGAGCGCGATCGCGGTGGTCTCGTGGCCCGCGGCGAGCAGGGTCATCAGCTCGTCGCGGATCTGGTCGTCGCTCATGGCGTCGCCGTCGTCGTAGCGGGCAGAGATCATCAGGCTGAGGATGTCGTCGCCGGCCGGCGCTCGCCGACGGGCTGCGATCTCCCCGCGGATGAGCGCGTCGGCGTGGCCGCGGGCGCGGGCGAAGCGACGCCACGGGGTCAGGGGGCCCAGGTCGCGCTGCAGGCCGCGGATCAGCACAGCGGGCATCCATACGGAGGACATGGTCGCGAGCAGCGCGGACTCGAAGGCGGCGACGCGCGCCGGCTCCTGCACGCCGAACACGGCCTTGACGATGACGTCGAGCGAGAGACCCTGGGTGGCGTCCTGCATGACCAGCGGGGCGCCGACCCGCCATGCGGTGGCCCGCTGCAGGGCGCTGTCGCGGATGATGCCGGCGTAGGACCGCATGCGGGCGCCGTGCAGCGGCGGCGACAGCAGCTTGCGCTCGCTCTGATGGCGGGCGCCGTCGATGAGGATGAGCGAGTGCTTGCCGAGCAGGGCCTCGAGGTGGCCGGGGTTGAAGGCGCCGGCAGTGTCGTGGTCGGCCGCGAAGATCGTTCGCACGTGCTCGGGTTCGCCGGTGAGGACGATGCGATGCCCGGCGAGCCAGCTCTGGAACACCGGCCCGAGCCGACGCCGGCACGAAGAAAAGTACTCGTACGGGTCCCGCGCAAAGCGCAGGGTGGCGATCGGCAGCGGGTCCGGGCCAGGTACGTCGAGGCGCATGAGAGATTTTGTACCTGGACTTCCAGCCGACTGCGCAGCTTTGCTATGCTGGCGCACGATGACCGCCGTCCAGCAATTTGCCCGTATTTTGGTCCCCATCGATTTCCAGCCGGCGACCGACGAGCAGATCGCGGCTGGACAGGCAGTGCTGGTCGAGAAGCAGTACATCGACTACGCCCCGGCGTCGCTGCGCAGCATCACGCTGGCCGCGGGCCTGGCGAGCCTGGCGAGGGGTAGCATCATCTTGCTGCACGTCACGCCGCCGCTGGCCTACAGCTCGATGTACACCGGCAGTTTGACGGTGGGTCTGTCGCAGCAGGTGATGGCGGAGGTCCACAAGGCGGCGTACGACACGTCGATCGCGGCGCTACAGGTGGTCGCGCAGCGGCATTGCGCCGGCATCCCGGTCGAGCTGTCGGCGCGGCCCGGCGTGCCGCTGAGCGTGATCCTCGGCGAGGCCGAGCGCCACGCGGTCGACCTCATCGTGCTCGCCGCGAGCGGCCGTAGCCGCGTCGCCCGCTTCTTCGTCGGCAGCACGGCAGATCGCATCATCCGCGAGGCGAACTGCCCGGTGCTCGTGGTGCCGGCGCAGCCGGCTGCGTAGGGTCACAAGTTCTCACCTGGGCTTCGCGGTGACCTCGTCGGCGGTCGCGGTGCACTCGCGGATGCCGAGCGATCGCTGGTAGACGCAGTTCCAGTGCACGAGCTCGTCGCTGAGGCGCCTGAGCTCGTCGGGGCTCTCGCTGGCGCCGACGGCCTCTGAAAATGCCTGCCAGGCGGCCATGTGAGCGGTCGCGTCGAAGGCGGGTAGTTTGCGGAGCCCGGGCATCAGCACGCGGGTGTAGGCCGCGCCCTCGGCGACGCTGGCGAGGCCCGCGGCGGTGCCGACGAACTTGGCGTCGACGGCCTCGCTACAATATTTGCGAGCGCGCTTGACGAGGGCGACGTCGACCTCGCGCATGACGGCGGCGGGGTCGATGCTCGCGGCGGGACCGGAGAGCATGGCGGTGACGATCTCGATGCCGGGGGTGTTCTTGTCGGGCATGCGGTCGCGCAACATCTCGAATAGCCCGAGGGCGCGGCGGGCTGCGAGCGCGTCGTTGTGGGTGCGGGCGAGCGTGGCGTGGTGCGCCAGCTCGCGGTGGACCAGGCGGTACCAGCTCTTCTCGATCGTCTGGCGGGCCGGCAATAAAGCGCGGTCGTCGATCGGGTCGGTGCTCACGGACGCGAAGGCGAGGTCGACGACCTCGAGCACGGTGGCGTCGTCGCGGGCGGCCTCCGTGGCGGGCGCGGTCGCCCGCTG
>JAYUXQ010000696.1:0-4106 GCA_043752905.1 Nannocystis sp.
GGCGTGCCCACGCTCGGCGACACCTTCGACTACTGGCCGCCACCGCACCCAGAGCACAGCTTTATGGACCTCGCCAGCGACGTCGTAATCGCTGGCGACGTCGCGTGGGTCGTCGGCGTGAGCAAGGGGAAGCATGACGCGAAGTTCGAGTCCATCCTACGCGGCATCCTCGTGCCGATGAACATCCACACCGGCCCGCTCGGACTTGCGAGCGTCGCGCCAGCGGACAATGGATGGCCGCAGAGCGCGTTCTTCGGCGCCGCACTCCACCCCGAGGGCGTGATCACCACGGGTTACCGCTGCGACGCGACGTGCTCGAAGTACGAGATCCTGACGTCGCGCTACGGCGCCGACGGTAAGCGCGTGTGGTTCGAGAACGACGCGCCGACGACCGGCCTCGCGTACGGCAGCGACGTCGTGCTCGATAGCCAGGGCCGTGTACTCGTCGCAGGCGCCGTGACGCAGAATGGCAAGCTGCGGGGCTACGTATTCGGCCGCGAGGTCGACGTGCTCGGCCCGCCGCTGTTCGAGCACTGGTACCCCGGTATCGGGCCTTCGGAGGCCCTCGGCATCGTGCGCGACGGCTACGATCGCATCTTCCCGGCGGGCTACATCACCGTCAACGGCGAGACACAGGCCCGGGTCACGCGGATCCATGGGTAGGCGCGCGCCGCATCACTGCGGGATGAAGCTCCCGCACGCCTCGCTGATCTTGTCGACAGCCGCGTCGAAGAACGGCGCGTAGCTCGGCGCGCACGTGTCGCCATACATGGTGAGCGAGAACCGCGAGAACAGGTCGGAGAACGCCGGGGGCCCGTCATTGTACGTGCAGCCCGGCACCGGCTCGTTGTCCCCCAACGGCTGCGGCGTCACCGCGAGCATGACGACGGCGTCCGGGTCCCCCTTGGCCGCGATGATCGCCTCGTACTGCTGTTTGGCGTACGACTTCCCCTGATCGTTGAAGTCCGAGATGAACACGACGACGAGCAACGCCTCGTCGCGCAGGAAGCCCTCGTTGCAGCCGCCCGGCCCGTTGAGCTTGGGCGACAGCGCGGCGATCATCGCGTCGCCCAGAAACGGGCCCTTGCCGCCCGCTCCAACCTTGGCGATGCACTCGAAAGCGCCGGGCATATCCGGCTCGCCGCTGACGATGTAGCGCTTGCCGCCATGCAGCTTGCACAGCTTGTTCGCCGCGTAACCGCCCGCGTTGAAGATTAGCCCTGCCCCGAGCTGTTCGTCGCACGGCGTCACCATGTCGGGGAACGTCTCGCAGTCGTACTCTGGAGCGTTCGGGCCGCAGGTCGGCCAGTTCTCCACGTTCTCGCAACCGTCGGGCTGGTTCTGGCACGTCCAACCTGGCCAGTAGGCGTCCGGGTTGGCCGTCATGATGTGGACGTCGAAGCCCTCGAGCTTCTGCTCGATCGTCTCGATGAAGCCCGGGAAGCTGGCGAGGAGCTGCTCCTGCTCGGTCACCATCGTGCCGATGCGCGAGATCACGAACAGTAGGTCCACCTTGCCCTTGCAGCCGGGCGGCTGGACGGGCCCGAAGTCCATCACGGTCCCGACGTCCAGCGTCCCCCCGCTCGTGCTCGTGCTCGTGCTCGTGCTCGCGGAGCTGCCGGCGGAGTCGTCCGCCGGCCCGGTGGACGTAGTGTCGGCGCCGGTCGAGCTGCCACTCGTCGACGCGGACACACTCGTGATCGCCGGCCCGGTCGAGAACCCGGGCGCGGCAGTGTCCCCGCAGGCAGCGAGGGCCAGGACGGCGAGGATGGGCGCGCGCATGACCGATAGCGTAGACCCCGCCACGGCGGCTGTCACCCGGGCATCCCCAGCAGTCCCCGGGAGGCGGTTGGTAGCGCCGCTGGTAGCGCCGGCCTAGGCTGGCCAAGGAGGTCAGGATGGTTCAGACAAACCCATCGTCCCTAACTCCGCGATCTCCATGATCTCCATGATCCTCGTGCCCGTCTTCGTCAGCCAGATGTGGCGACGTCGGTCATCGGCGGCGCGCGATAGTTGATCGGGATCCTCGAGTTTCCAGAGATCACAACGTTGCGAACCCCCAAGCTGCGCGCGAGGGGTCAGCGCCGCGGCGTCAGCGACGGCGCGCGCCCTCGGCAGCGCGGCGGACATGTTCGTCGGCCCGCTGGCCCGCGCTGGCGGGGGGCGATAGCCGGCTCCGCTTCGCGCCGATGCCGAGCCCGGAGCAACAGCTCGCGCGTCAGGGCCGCGGCGACAACGAAAAATGCTTTTTCTTCTTAATTATCCTTTGCAAGCCTTTTGCTGGCTTATTTGCGAGTTCCTAAGAAGAAGTCCCG
This sequence comes from Nannocystis sp., assembly GCA_043752905.1. Lineage (GTDB taxonomy): Bacteria > Myxococcota_A > Polyangia > Nannocystales > Nannocystaceae > Nannocystis. The sequence continues at coordinate 2,316 of JAYUXQ010000696.1, forward strand.
GACCTTTTCATATGTTTGAAGAGACAGGCCGCGCGCCACGGTGTCGCGAGGCTCGCGCGTCGGGGCGGCGGCGGTGTTGCTCGGCGTGCGACCTGTTGCTCCGGGGGCGGCGGTGTCGCTCGGGGCACGTGCGTGCTGGCTCCGCGAGAGCGCGCGACCTCGACAGCGCAGCGCACTTGCGCGAGCTGTCCTTCGAGACATATGCAAAAGGCTTTTTAAAAGAACTTAAGCCCTAAATGCATTTTGCTGGCCAATTCTCGGCTTTCGACATTAAGAAGGGAGTTCTTTTTCATATGTTTAATGGGACAGGTCGCGCGGAGCGTTGCCGTCGCGCAGCGGCTCAAATGGGGCCACGGGCAGCGCGGGGGGCATGTTCGTCGCCGCGGTGATGATGCCGGCGGTCTGCTCGAGCGCCTCGCGGCCCACGAGCGCGCGATGTCGGCAAATTGCGCAAACGCCCATCAATTGCGCAAATGCCATAGTATTTGCCAAATGACGTATTCTTTGCCGGTTGCCTTTTCTTCAGCGTTTGACGCAGAGTTAGGCAAACGCCATATCGCGTTGCGCCGGCACGCTCGGCGCGGTTGCTCCGGGGCGCGCGGAGCGGGCCGGCGGTCGCGGTGTTGCTCTGGGCGGCGGCGGTGTTGCTCGGCGCGCGAGCTGTTGCTCCGCGGGAGCGCGGCGGCATTGCCCGGCCGCGGTGTTGCTCGGCGCGCGACGCGTCGCTCCGGGGGAGCGCGGCGGTGTTGCCAGTCGACCATGGGCCAGGTGAGGGTGAGGATCTCGTCGCGCCGCAGGCCGGTGAGCGACAGCAGTTGCAGCGCCCACACACCCATCCGATCGAGGTGCCCCTTGCGGCCGGACGGGATCTGCAAGCCGCGCAGCAAGGTCGCCTCCACGTGGCGCCGCTCCTCGGGCGTCAGGAAGCGCTCGCGCGTCTTCAGCTTGAACAGCCGGATCTTGTGGTTTGGGTTGTTCATCGTCGACAGCTTCCAGTCGTCGATGATGCGGCTGTAAAGACTGCCCACGACACAGACCACGTAGTTGGCCGAAGCCTTGACGTCCTTCATGCTCGCGTGCAGCGCCTGCACGTCGTTGCGGGTCACGCTCTCGAAGTCACGATCGCCGAGCGCCGGCAGGATGTGATCGGCGATGTGCCTACGGTAGTTGATCGCCGTGCCGGGCCTCAGATAGACGTCCACGTACTCGCGGACGAACCGATCGGCGAGGTCGCGAACTGTCAGTCGCTCTGATTCCACCTGTTTCACATGCTCGACTCGGCGCGTCGATCTCGGCGCGGTCCGGCCCGCGGCCGGCTGGACGGTCGGCTCGTCGCGCTCACCGACGCCCATCATCAGCACCGCACGGCGGCGCGCCTCGTCGACACCGAGCGACGGGCCCATGAGGCCGATTTTTTCGCGCCGCCACTGCCCGTCGATCTGGTGCCGGACGAGGAACACCTTCTTACCCGTCGGCAGTACCCGTACGACGAAGCCGGGCATCGCCGCGCACGTCACCTCATACATCTTCTCGCGCGGCTTCAGCTCGCGCACCGTTGCAGTCATCAGCATGTCCAACCCTCCACCCCAGTTATCGCGACAAATTCGAGCCAGGCAAGGGCCGAAAAGAGCCTGTCCGAAAGTACACATTCTCCAGTATAAGGCCGCGCAGGGCGTATTCAAGCCACCCTTATCACATTTGTGACGTGATAGGTGTGCTGGTTCCAGATCCGCCGCGCCTGGATCCACCGGTCCGACTTGTCGCGGATGACCTGCACGGTCGGCGAGCTCA
>JAYUXQ010000697.1:0-10071 GCA_043752905.1 Nannocystis sp.
CAGACCCCGGCGCATCGCCTGGGCAAAGCTCCTCGCCCGCGTCTTCGCGCAGGGCATCACCCGCTGCCGAACTTGCGGCGGCCGCATGCGTGTCCTCGAGGTCGTCTCCGACCCAGGGCGCCATCGCCCGCATCCTGCACGGCGCCCGCGCTCCGCCTGCGCCTCCTCCTCCCGGCCAACTCCTGTTGCTCCCCTGACCGCGCGCCCTTCAGCGACGTGTTCACCCTCTCGCGCCCCGCTGCCGTCCTCGCTGCCCCTCTCGGGCCCCTGGCCGGATGCTTCGTCACGCGCGCGCTTCCCCTCGCGCCCTGGACCGTGCCAAAATTCCCCGACCGCGGGCTCCGCCGCAGCTCACCGGGCCGCTCCGTACTCACACTCGCACCCAAATTCCCGCTTTGAACCGCTTAAGCGCAGCTCGGGATCGACGCTCTCGCCAACATCGCCGACGAGATCCTCACCGACGACGAGGACGTACTCCGTGCCGGCTTCCAGAACTCGAAGGTCTCCGACTTCAACCGCGCGATCGAACGCCACCAGCTCCCCAGCTCCCCAGATCGGGCCTATTGGCTCAGCTACGACTTCGGGAGCATTTCCTCGTCGCTGGGCAGCATTGGGATAGTATAGCTCGACCTCGCCAGCTCGACCGCTGGTCTTGCCACAGTTCTTTCATTCGTCCCACGGTGCTCCCTCAGCGGTCGTTAGGGTGTCTGCCAAAGGCTGGTCGGTTATACCACGACCGCTGCCTTGGGCCGCCGCGCGGGGCTCTCAGGGGACCGAGGCGGCGGCGAAGTCGAGGCCGACGATCACCTGACGGATGTCGCGCAGGCTGTAGCTCGGCGCGGTCAGGATCAGCGCCATGAGCAGGCGCCGGCCGACCTCGCGCATGTGCGGGTCGGTCTTCATGATCCACTGCTGCTTGCGCTGCCATAGGTTGATCTTGAGCAGCCGCGGGCGTGGCCAGTCCACGCCCGCCGCCGCCGCGTCGACCGCGACGCGGAGGTCCGCGCCGAGGCGTGACCGCCGCGACGGCCGACATCGCGCGATGGCGTGGGGGCCCGAGGGGGCGCAGCCTTCGGGCGCTGGTGGCTGAAGGCGGCGTCGCTACTCACGGGGTCGTCGTCCCCGGATCGGACAGGATGTCGCCGATGCACATCTCCAGACACCTCCGGCCGAGAACCAGCGCAGCGGTGCTCACGGCTATGCTCGCCATGACCAGCGCAGCGGCCGTGGCGGCGCCAGTGCCGGCGCGCCCGGCCGACGACTTCGTCGACACGATCGGCGTCAACATCCACCTGCACTTCACGGGCGGGGTCTACGACCTCGACTTCGCCACGGTCATCAAGCCGCGGCTCGCGGCGCTCGGGATCCGGCACGTGCGCGACGGGGTCTACACCTACCCGGAGGCCAATGCCGACACGTTCTTTTACCAGCGCGTGCGCGAGTTGGGGGCGCTGGGGATCCGCTTCGACCTGATCACGGGCATGGACACCAACTTCGGCGATACCACCGACTTCAGCAAGCTCACGCAGGTGTACACGTGGTGCGACGGGGCGGTCGCCTCCTTCGAGGGGGTCAACGAGCCGAACCTGCAAAACGTCCCCGACTGGATCGAGCAAACCAAGTTCGTGCAGCAAAGCCTGTACGAGGTCGTCGAGGCGGCGCCGGAGCTGGACGAGGTGAAGGTGTTCGGGCCGAGCCCGGTGCTCGGCGGCGGGCTGAAGCTCGGCGACGTGAGCGCGTGGCTCGACCACGGCAACGCGCACCCCTACCCCGGCGGCGAGTGCCCGACCTGCGGCGACGTCTACGGCCAGGGGTTCGAGTTTTACATGCCCGAGTTCACGGCGCCGAGCGGCGACGCCGTGCTGGCGATGACGGAGACCGGCTACCACAACGCTATCAACGCCAAGAACAACCATCGCCCGGCCTCGGAGCTGGCGGCGGGCAAGTACATGCCGCGCCTGTTCCTCGAGTATTTCAACCGCGGCTTCGTCCGCACCTTCAGCTACGAATTCATCGATCAACACGACGATCCCGCGCGCACCGACCCCGAGAAGAACTTCGGCCTGCTACGCTTCGACGGCAGCGAGAAGCCGGCCTACGTGGCCATGCAGAGCCTGATCGGGCTGCTCGCGGACCCCGGCGCAGGCTTCGCGCCCGATAGCCTCGACTACGGCCTCGAGGGTGAGGTCGATCGCGTGCACACGACGCTGCTGCAGAAGCGTGACGGCCGCTTCTTCGTGGCCTTGTGGCTCGAGCGCTCGAGCTACGACACCGGCGCCCGGCCCAATCTTCCCGACGACTTCGCGGCGCGCGGCGACCTCGAGGTGCCCCCACAGGCGGTCATGCTCACGCTGACCCGGCCGTTCGCGGCGGCGAAGCTGCATCAATTCTCGGACGACGGCACGATCGCCAGCGAGATGATCGACCCGCTGGCGGCGCTCGCACTCACCGTGCGCGACCGCCTGCTCGTCGTCGAGCTGATCCCCGACGCGGCGCCCGACACCAGCGACACCGGTGATGTTACCGGTGATACCGGTGATACCGCCGACACCGGTCATACCAGTGACACCGGTGATACCGCCGACACGGGTGCGACGAGCGCGACAAGCACCACCAGCGTGACCGGAGACTCCGATACGCCCACCGGCGACGGCCCGGGTGCGGACGCCACGACCAGTCCTGGCGACACCGCCGCGACGGGTAGCGAGAGCAGCAGCGGCGCCGGTCAGGGCGATGATACGGGCGGGTGCGCCTGCCGGCCCCAGCCGACGCATACGACCGGAATCACGACCGGGTCGATCGGGCTGCCGTGGCTCGCATGGTTGTACACGCGTGCCCGTCGTCGGCGTCGCGTGCCCTGAGGACCGCGTCATGGCGGAGCGCGTCCCGGCGCACTTCACGGAGTACTACGACCTCGTCGTCGCCCGGCGGCGGCCGCGGGGCGTCGCGGTCACGCAGCAGTCTCGAGGGCGGACGCCGCTCCGGCTCGGGGATCGTCGGCATGGCCACGGCGACCCAGGTGTCACCGTCGTCCCGCGAGCGGAGGACCGTGCCCGCGGCGCCCGCGACCACAACCTCGGTCTGGTTGCCCGCGAGGTGCTCGAGGGCCACCGTGGTGTCGCTCCTGCGCGGCTCCCAGGTCAAGCCGCGGTCGCGCGACCGGAGGATCGTGCCACCATCACCCGCAATGAACAGCGTGCCCGCAGGACCGCGCCAGGCGGCGGCGAGGTTGCTGGTCGTTGAAACAGTGAGCTCGCGCCAGCTCTGGCCGTGATCCTCGGATCGCAGGATCGTGCCGGCAACGCCGACCGCGAGGATGAGACCGGCGTCATCACCCGTGAGCCCGCGCAGCTCGGCGGTGGGGGTGATCGGATGCAGGCGCTGCACGACGACCGGGGCCGCAGGCGGCGGTGCGAGCGGGATCACCGGGGCGAGCGGCACGGCCACGGGCGCGGGCGCGACGGGGTCGACCGACGGGCGCTCGACACCCGTCGAGCACGAGGCGAGCGCCGCGAGCAACAAGCGAGCTGGCCGAAGTGCGCACGGGAGCAAGCGCCATGATCGTATCAGGATCGAGCCGCTCGCGCGACCGCATCGTCCCGTGGGGAACGCGGCCCCACCATGCGCCCGGGAGGCTGCGGCACCCGGCGCGCCATTGTAAATGTGCGTCAGGGAGCCACCTCGGGCGTGTCGGTGTCGACTTCACCCGCCTTGAGCCCGACCCGTGCGCGGGCCGCCAGCGCGCCATAGCGCTGGCGGATCAGCGCGAGCTCCTCGTCCTCCAGCTCCTCGAGGTCGAGCAGGGCGTTGTGCGCCCCACGGGTCACGCGGATCAGCTCGTCGAGCTTGAGCTGCACCGCCTGACTGTCGCGGTTTTGTGTGTTCTGGATCAGGAAGACCATCAAGAAGGTGATGATCGTGGTACTCGTATTGATGATGAGCTGCCAGGTGTTGCTAAACGCGAAGATCGGTCCGGTGACGGCCCAAACGACGATCGTCAGGAACGCCAGGAGGAACGTCGCCGGGTGCCCGGTCCAGTGCGCGACCGCCTTGGCGAAGCGGTTGAAGGGCTTCGTCGTGTGGAGTTCTGCTGGTTTCATCGCCTGCCGACCTTACAGCGCGGGCGTGCCGTGTTCCACTGGACGCGATCGCCGCGGGCGGGGTCGACCGGCGCCCTCCGGGTCGATACGATGTGGCGGGCCAACAGGTAAATGAGGTCCGAGCGCACCGCGTACTTCGCCCCGGTGATCAGACAACCGCCACGATCGATGTGCTCGCGCCGGACCGCCACGTCGCGCCCGACGTCGAGGATCGGCGTCGAGAGGGCGTGCGGCGCGGCGTGAAACTCCGCCTCGCGCCGAAACGACGCGTGCGAGCGAGCCCGCGAGCGCTTGCCGGCGTTCATGGCGCACCTGTGCCACGAGCCGGTGGAGGGGGCGCCGCCGCCGGCAAGATGTACTCGCCGAGGATCGTGAAGGCCCGCCCGGCCTTCGGCGAATTGTAGTTGCTGCCGGTGAACACCACCACCAGGTCGAGCGCGGGTGCGATGAAGATATACTGGCCGCCGTTGCCGTCGGCGTAGATCAGGTCGATCGCACGCGCGTCGACCACCGCCTGCACGCGCCACCACAGATATCCGTATGGACGGTTATCGTCGGCGAAACGGGTCTGTACGGCCGTCGAGGCGTCGATCCACGCGCCCGAGACGATGTCGCCCTGATCCCACACGCCGCGCTGCAACACGAGCTGACCGATCTTCGCCATCGCCCGCGGCCGCAGGCGCAGGTCGAGCGCGATGCCGACCAGCAGCGAGGTGACGCTCTTGGTCGCGGAGCGCAGGTCATGCAAGGTCGCCATGTCGTGGCCGTTCCAGTAGCGCTCGGCGACGAGGCGGCCGCGACGGACGACCAGCATGCTGTCGATGCCGTGGCGACGCTCGCCGTCGAGGCGCCGGACCGCGGCGCGCAGCAGGTCCCCGTTCATGTCGACCTCCGCGGGTCTGGCAGTGACCCAGCCCTCGACCATGCGCGTGCGACCCCGCAGCGGCGCGCAGGTCGTCAGCGCCAACGCGAGCGCGAGCAGGACCAGCGAGCGAGCGCGGGACATCGTCATGGCCCGCGGTGGTACCCAAAGCCGGGCGCGGGTGTCCGTCGGCGTCAGGGAGCATCGACGCTGCGAGCGGTCGACGTATCGGTGGGTGCACCACGCGTAGTCGAGCAGAGCGCAGCGATGTTCGACGCTCGATCCGTCGGGGTCGCCGTTGCCGACCAGCACGGGGGCGCAGCGGAAGTCGCAGCCGGCCTGACCGCCGGGGCAGCAGACGTTGTCGTCTTCGCATTCGGCGCCCTCGACGGCGAGCACGACATCCCCCATCGTGAGTGCAGACACATCTCCGGCTCAGCTTCAAGCGAGCCGCATGCGGGTGCCGCTGCGCGATCGGTCTCGCGCAGTTGCGGGGCCAGCCGGCGCGAATCGGCGGGCTTCGCCGGCCAGACTCGCCGTGCGCGCCCGATCGACCCGCCGCCGCGGATCCGCGATCACGGATCCGATCGCGGATCCGCGGAGCCGTGATCCGCGCGGCGTCGGAGGCGATATCTTCGGGCCGCATGACTCGCCTGCTCTGCCTCGCCCTCCTGTTCACCGCCTGCGCCTCCGGCAAGCCCGCCCCGCCCGTCGAGGCGAAGCAGGACGGGCCCCCGCCGGGCATCGGCCGCCGCGACAACGCGACCACTCTGGGCCCCTACACCGGCGGTCCGCTTACCGTCTCGTCCCACCTGTCGGCCGAATACTCGGCGACGGTCAACAGCTGGATCCTCGCCGGTCCGACCGAGCTCGGTGTCATCGATACGCAGCTGGTGATGCCGGAGGCCGAGAAGGTCGTCGCCCTGATCAAACAACAGAACAAGAAGCTCGCGTGGGTCTGGATCACCCACGCCCACCCCGATCACCACGCCGGTCTCGAGGCGATCGCCGCGGCCTTCCCGGGCGTGCCGTTGCTGGCCCACCCGCGCACCGTCGAGAACGCCCCCGCGATCCTCAAGAAGTTCGACGCCCCGCTGCAAAAGTTCTTCCCGGGCGAGATGGCGAAGATCTCGCCGGCCCTCACGCCGCACACCGGCGAGACCCTCACCCTCGACGGCGTCGAGATCCGCATCCACGTGTTCGAGGGTGGCGAGCACGATCTCAGCACGGCGCTCGAGGTCCCCGCCCTCAAGGCCCTGTTCATCGCCGACCTCGTCTACAACAACGTGCATCCGTGGCTCAACGAGCTCGACACCGATACCGTGCTCGCCCACGTCGATCGCCTCGCCGCCATGCCGAACATCGAGACCTTTTATCCCGGCCACGGCGAGCCCTTCAAAACCGACTACCTGCCGGTCTACACCGCCTACGTGAAGGACTTCCTGGCCGAGGTCCCGCAGGCCACCGACGCCGGCGACCTCGTGAACCGCGTGTGGCGGCGCCACCCCGACTGGCGCACGATGGCCGGGCTGCGCTTCTCCGCGAGCGCGCACATCGACGCGCGCAAGTCCGCCCAGCCGAAGCCGTGAACCGCGGCGCGTGGGCCGAGGTCCCGGGGGCGAGCGACCGGAGACGACGGGTACGTCGATCGGTTAGCATCGTCGCATGAACATTTGCATGCCCGCGCTCGCCCTGTCGCTGTGCTTCGCCATGCTCCCCGAGGCCGAGGCCGAGGACTGACCCGGTCGACTGCGCCTTCACGGATCACTGGGTCAGCCTCGAGCCGATCAACGTCACGCTGGTCCCGGTCGACGGCGTTCTGCTGCTGCAGGGCGACAACCGCTACGGCGGCTTCGACTGGGCGACGCAGTTCTCGCTGGAAGTGACGCTCGCGGGGCAGCCGGTCGCCGGCGCCATTGAGGAGGCCGACCTGTACCAGCTGTTCGCGTGGCGGCCGGAGCAGCCCTTCGAGCCGGGCGCGGTCTACAAGGTCACCGGCATGGTCGATAACAGCGCCGACGGCGAGCTCTGCGCGCCAGACATCGCGCTCGACTTCGAGTTCGCCACCGACATCGGCCCGATGGCGCCGCTGACGGCGCCGAAGGTGGTCGCCAGCGAGCAGATCGTCACCACCTCGACCCTCTCGCTGGAGACGCTGGTGTGCTGCGAGGGCGTCGTACCGGCTTTGGTCTTTGGCGGCTGCGGGCAAGGCACCAGCATCTCCCTCGACTATCCGGACGGCGCGTGCGCGGCGGGGAGCGGCCTCGCCAGCCTCGGGGTCACGCTGGACATCACGCCGCAGTCGGAGATCGCGACGGCGGGCCTGCTGGCCTACGAGCTCATCGTCGACGGACAGTTGGTATATCGCAGCACCCAGACGCAGCTGGGGTACGGGTCCCACGAAGAATTCTGCAGCCAGATCAAAGTCACCAACCTCGCCAACGGCGACGCCCTGACGACCCCGATGCAGTGCCACGGCGCCGCGCTGATCGATCAGGTCGGGGAGGTCCAGATCGACGTCGCCGCCCAGGTCACCTGTAAAGAGCCGCTCCAGACCTGTGAGGTCGACGGACCCAATAACGCGTGGGACCCGAACAAGTGCATGCCGTGGCCGCCCGGCAGCGACCCCGACCCGCCGACCACGGGTGAGCCGACGTCCGGTGAGCCGACGTCCGGTGGGCCGACGTCCGGCGAGCCGACGTCCGGCGAGCCGCCGTCCGGGGGCTCGGAGAGCGGGTCCGAGAGCGGCTCCGAGGGCAGCGCGGGCGAGGACGACCTCACCCGCGAGGGCTGCACCGGCTCGCTGCGCCGCACGACCACCGCGAGCCCGGTGACCAGCGGCAACGAGCCATGTGCTCGAGCAGCATGTTGTGGCGATAGCTGAGATACGCGAACCAGCAGAACGGCGCGTGGCACAGGATCCGCGGCGTCCTAGCGGACCAGCGAGAGCCCGGCCTTGCGTCGCACCCACGCCTCGTGGACCTGGCGCAGCGCGACATCTAGCCCGTCGGCGTGGTAGCCCAGCTCGCGCGTCGCCTTCTGCGACGAGATCTTGCGGTTGCCGTCGAGCTGGCGCAGGTCCTCGGGCGTAAAGGTCGGGCGCGTGCGGGTCAGGCGGGCCACCACGTCCATCACCGGCAGGCCGGCGCGCGCGAGCATCATCGGCACCGCCAGGCGGGGTAGCGGCGCGCCGCTCAGCGGTTGCACGCGGCGCAGCAGGTCGGTCAGGGATCCGTACTCGCCGCCGAGGATGTAGCTCTCGCCGCAGCGCCCGCGCTCGGCCGCCGCGATCGCGCCGGCCACCACGTCGCCGACCGCGACCGCGTTGAAGCCACCACCTCGCACCGTCGCCGGCAGCTTGCGTCCGAAGTACGCGAAGAACAGGCTCTGCACCACGCCGACGTGGTGCGTCTCGTTCGCGCCGATCACCACGGTCGGGTGCACGATGACCGCGTCGAGTCCGCCGGCGATCGCCGCGCGCACGATCGCCTCCGCGACCACCTTCGAGCGCACGTAGGGCGAGCCCTCCGTCACTTGCAGGCGCGGGCGCGTCTCGTCGAGCGGGTCGCCGTGGGGCGCCGGGTCGAACACCACGATCGACGAGAAGTACAGCATGCGCCTTGCGCCGACCTCGCGGGTCACCGTCGCGGCGTTGCGGGCCCCCTCGACGTTGACCTGCCACATCCGCGGGTCGTGCCTCGCCGTCGTGCTGACGATCGCCGCCAGGTGGTACACCGTGTCCGCGCCGGCGAACGCGAGCCTCAACGCCTCGAGGTCGCGGACATCGGCGGACACCACCTCGGTCCCCAGGTCGCGAAGCAGCTGCGCCTGGAGGTCACCGGGCAGCACGACCGCGCGGACCGGCTTGCCCCCGGCGCGCAGCGCTCGACACAGCTCGAGGCCGACTTGACCGGTCGCGCCGGTCACCACCTGGATCCCGCTCGTGTTCGTCCGAACAGGAATGGTACCAGAACCCGGCGATGGCGGGGGTAGTCGGCGAAGGTGCGGTGGTACCAGCGATGATTGGCGATCGCGCGCGGGATGAGGTTCGCGGCCGACAGCGTGAGGATGAAGACGCCTGCCAGCGACCAGGTCAGCAGCGCGAAGCCCGTCCACAGCAGTAGCTCGCCGAGGTACTGGGGATTACTGACCAGGTGGTATCCGCCGCCGCGGGGGATGCGATAGACCTTGGTGCCGCTGTCGACCTCCGCGACGCTGCGCAGGCGGCGAACCACGGCGTCGGAATGGACATTGAGCGCGAGGCCGCCCGCGTACAATGCGACACCGACGATGAAGCGGGGATCGCCGAGCCAGGCGGGCGTCAGGTGGTCCGCGTAGCGTGACAGGTAATATCCGCTGAGATAGCCGTGGATCGAGGTCACGACCATGCCGAACGCGACCAGGAATACGCTAAAGGTCCGGCTGCCTCGCGGCACGCGCATCATCAGCGGAAACAGGAAGCCACGATTGAGGTAATGCAGCCCCCAGATCCCCGCGAGCACCGCCGGCGCCAGGGCGGCGGCGCGTGGTCCGCTGAGGAAACACGGCCAGAACATCAGCGTGGCCGGCAGCTCCATCAACATCCAGCCGAGGCGCGCGTCGAGCTTCGCCCACGGCCACGTGTCGCCAAATCGCCCGTAGGGCGCGTTGAGGAAGCGAAGCGCCAGCACCGTGAAGACCGGCATCAGCAGCGCCACCAGCAAGATCGTGTCGTAGACCGGATCGCCCGTGTACCAGCGCATCCGCGTTTTGTAGCACGGCGCGCCGGAAAATAGTACACCACCCGCGATGACGGAGCACGAGCCGCTGCGAGGTGATGATCACGGCGTCCGCGACGGCGGGCGCATGCGCAGCTGGGACACCACCTGTGACGTGGTGGTCGTCGGCCTCGGGGCGGCGGGCGGCAGCGCTGCCATCGAGGCCCGTAGTTCTGGCGCCGAGGTCTTGCTCGTCGACCGCTTCGGCGGCGGCGGTGCGACCGGCAAGAGCGCGGGCATCATCTACTTCGGTGGTGGTACCGAGTTGCAAATTTCGGCCGGCTACGAGGACACGCCGGAGAACATGTTCAACTACCTCGCGCAGGAGATCGGCGACGCCGTCACGCCGGAG
>JAYUXQ010000698.1:0-4103 GCA_043752905.1 Nannocystis sp.
CTGGCGCTGCGGTCGACGAGGATGGCGACGCGCGGGCCGGTCGGGCGCACGGTCTCCTGGCTGAGGCCGAGCTCGAGTCCGACGACGAGCAAGGCGAGCACGCCGAGCACGCGCAGGGCGAGGAGGCCCATGCGCAGGCGTCGGGGGACGGCGCGGGCGCGACGGTAGGCGAGGACGGCCTCGGCGAGCGCGAGCACGACGCACACGCCGAGCAGGCCGAGGGCGAGCGGGCCGGGCACGTGGCCCGCGACGATGCGCCAGCGCTCCATCAGTTCGCGGGCCTGGTCGGAGGGACATGTCCCGGGAGACAGATGAGGTGCGGCGTGGGGAGGCGCATGGGAGAGATAGGGAAGATGAGGGAGAGATAGGAAGATGGGGGAGAGCGCGTCAGCGCCAGCGACGGTTGCGCAGGCGGGTCTCGACGTGGGCGCGGTCGGCCTTGTAGTCGGTGCAGGTGGCGTACAGCAGGATGTTGACGGCGAAGCGGATCGCCCACTCGCGCTGCTCGGGGCCGCCGGGGGTGCAGGGGTGGGTGTAGATGCCGTCGGGGCCGCGGGCGAGGGCGCCGCCGAGGTCGTTGCGCACGAGCATGGCCTTGAGGCGGCCCTCCTCCTGGATGCCGAGGACGTGGTCGTAAGCGCGGGTGCGGCCGACGGGCTCGTCGATGACGTAGAAAGATTGATAGACGACGTGGTCGCGGGGGACGCGGGTCAGCGCGGCGCCGGGGACGATGCGGCCGAGCAGCGCCTGGACGTCGCGCTCGAAGCCGGGGTCGGCCCCGCCGTCGGCGGCGTCGAACACGATCATGCCGCCGAGGTCGAGGAAGCGGCCGAGCTGGGCCTCCGCGGCGGCGCCGAGCGGGGCGAGGTTCTGCTCGCCCGCGATGTAGAGGAAGGGCGTGGCGAACAGGGCGGGGCTGGTGGCGAGCACGGCGGAGGGCTCGCGCACGGGCTCGAGGCGGGTGCGCAGGCGCAGCTCGGAGGCCAGCTCGCGCATGGCCGAGGCGCGTGGGTTCCAGCGTCCGGGGTATTGCAGCTGCGGGAGGTCGATCGTGAGGACGGTGCTCGGCTCGGTCCACTGGGGGTCGGGCGGACCGAAGAGATCGTCGATCGCCGGCTGGGCCGCTGCGGCGCGCGCGACGACGGCACCGGCACCGAGACCGGCGGCGCCACAAAGCCACTGCCTTCGCGTGGGATCCATCGCGGGCGCAGCATAGCGCAGTCCTGCCGAGGTTGCCGGGCGGGGGCGCGGGCCTTTATGCTGCCGACCGTGGCGGGAGGGGCAAGGCGGTCGCGTGTGTGGCTGATGCGCGCCGCGGGCGCGGTGGTCATCGTGCTCGGGGTCGCGGCTCCCCTGCTCGGGCGGGTCGCGTGGGAGGGACGGGCCGAGCTGCGCGCGGCGCAGGCAGCCAGCGAACGCGGGCGCGTCGACCTCGAGATCGTGCACCTCGGTCGGGCGGTCCGCTGGCGCTCGCCGTTCGCGGGGCATGACGAGGCGGCGCTCGAGCGGCTGATGGCCGTGGGTCGCGAGGCGCTGGCGCGCGGTGACTCGCAGACGGCGCTGCTGGCCCACCGCGAGGTTCGTGGGGCGGTGCTGGCGACGCGGGCGTGGAGCTCGCTGGATGACAGCCTGTACCACGCGGTCAACGGCGAGATCGCGGCCGCGATGGCGGCGCAGGAGCAGGTGTTCGGCACCGACCTCTCGGGGCGCGGCGAGGCGGAGGCGTATCACCTCGCGCTGCTCGAGCAGGCCCGGCCCGCGGAGTCGGCGTGGGCGGTGTTCGTGGGGCTGGCGATCGTCGCGGCGGCGATCGGAGTGGCGGTGTCACGACGCGTGACGATCGTGTGCTGGTCGGTGGCGCTGGTGCTGGCCGCGATCGCGTGGCTGCTGCCTCGCTGACCCCGGGGACAGGTCGCAAGAGACAGTGGCAGATCGGGCACTGTCTGTTCGGACAGGTCCGAAGAGACAGTGTCAGTTCGGGCGCCCGAACTCCTGGGTCCAGTAGAAGGTCAGCGCGCCGCCGCCCTCGTAGGCGCCGGCGCCGAACTCGGTGTACAGCGGGTTCATGATGTTCGCGCAGTGGCCGTCGCTGGCCAGCCAGCCGTCGACGGCGATCTTCGGATCGTCGATGTCGAGGCCGCCGGCGATGTTCTCGCCGATCTCGGCGTAGCTGCCGTAGCCGGCCATCAGGATGCGATCGACGAAGGTCTCGCCGCTGGGGTTGATGTGGTCGAAGAAGTCGCGCGTCGCCATGTCGGCGGCGTGCTTGCGGGCGGCGCAGCGCAGGCTGGCGTTCATGGTCAGCGGGGTGGTCGGGCCGAAATTTCCCTTGGTGTCACAATCGTGGCCGACCGCCCGCGCGTGATTGACGAGCACGAGCACCTGATCCTCCCAGCCGGGGAACGGGGGCGGCCAGGCCGGGCCGTCCTTGACCGGGTGGCAGTAGGGGGTGTCCCATGCGCCGGGCTCGTCGGGGGCGCCGGTTGTCTCGGTGGTGGTGGTCGTGGTGGTCGTGGTGGTGGTCGGCTCGCTCGTCGAGGCTGGGTCGCCGGTGTCGGTGGTGGCGGTAGTCGTGGTGCTGCCGTCGGCGGTGTCGCTGCACGCTGGCAGCAGCATCAGGAGCGCGAGGAGGGGGGCAGACCGGGGCATGGGGCGCGCGTGGGGACGGGTCATGGGGCCGCGAAGATGGCGGAGAAGTACACGCCGGAGGCCGGGTCGATGTCCTTGAAGGCGTAGTCTCCGGCGACCGCACCGATGCCGATCGCGGTCAGCTCGCGGGCGCGCAGCTGCCAGCAGGTGCTCGGGTTGTCGGCCCAGGTGGCGGCAATGTCGGCGGCGGCGGCGGGCTCGAAGTCGGGGTCGAGGCCGTCGGCGAGCGCGAAGCCGTCGGCCTCGGCGAAGCTGCTGGCGGTGTACTCGACCTCGGTGAGGCGCGGGCCGGTGCCGCGGCCGTCGGGGTCGACGGCGCCGAGGTACATGCGGGTGATCATGTCGACGGTGTGCAGGCGGGCGGCGCAGCGCAGGGCCGGGTCGAAGTGCAGGGGAGCGGTGGGGAGGAAGGTGAGGGCGCCGCAGCGGCCGCCCTCGGCGCGGAGACGGTTGATCTCGGCCAGCAGAGCGGCCTCGGCGGCGGCGAGGGTGCCGGTCCGCACGGGCTCGCAGCGGGGGCTGTCGGGCACGACGGGCACGGTGACCTCGGGCTCGGGCTGCACCTCCTCGCAGGCGAGGGCCACGGTGGCGAGGGCCAGCGCGGCGCACAGCGAGGGGCGGGGTCGCTTCACCGGGTCAGGGTAGCGGGCGGGCGGGCTGCGAGGCAACGTGTCCGGAGGCTGCTTATTAAATAAGCATGTCGGGCCTGGGGTGTCCCAGGCCCGACGGGCAGCGGCTCGGCGTTGTTTCGGGCGGCTCAAGTCAGGTCAAGATAAGCGGGATAAGCCAAGAGTTAAGCGGAGTAAGCCAAGTCAAGGGAGCGGGCAAATAAGCCAAGGAAAGCCGCGAGCGTGGCGCGGAGCCGCGTTCACACCCGGCCTGGTTTGCACGCCGCGGACCACGGGTGGCGGCGTCGAGATCGTTGAGGAAATTGTGCAATGGGCCGGGGCGGTGGTGGGGCGCCCGGACGTCGGTGTCCGAGCGCGCGCGCCCGGGTCTGACTTCGCTGTCAGGGTGCGCGTGTCGGCGGGATCGGGGATCCTGCGGCATGGCCCGCGACCTCGTACGTGTCAGCAAGTTCCTGAGCAAGCATCTGCGCCACGATCCGGCGGGCATCGGCCTCGTGCTGGGGCCGGGTGGATGGGTCGAGGTCGACGCGTTGCTGGCGGCCTGCGCCCGCAAGGGGGTGGCGATCTCGCGGTCGGATCTGGCGGCGGTCGTCGCGGGCAGCGACAAGCAGCGCTTTGCCCTCAGCGAGGACGGGCGGCAGGTCCGGGCCAACCAGGGGCACAGCGTCGAGGTCGACCTGCAGCTCGAGCCGGCGACCGGGGTGCCGGCGGCGCTGTATCACGGGACCGGCGAGCAGACGGTGGCGGCGATCCTGCGCGAGGGTCTGCGGCGGATGGCGCGGCACCACGTACACCTGTCGCTGGACGTCGAGACGGCGCGGCGCG
>JAYUXQ010000699.1:0-4100 GCA_043752905.1 Nannocystis sp.
CCGCGGCCGGCAGCGGCAGGTCCGTCCCGCGGGCCATGTTCAAAGTCACCGTGCCGAGCGCGTAGCGCCCCGGGCTCGTGTCGCCCGAGGTCTCGAGCAGCACCTGCACGGGGGTCGCCACGCTGTATTGCTCGCTGAGCGACATATGCAGCACGTTCGCGGAGATGAAGCAGACCGGGCAGTCGGGCCACTCCGGCTGCGGCTCGGTGTAGCGGGTCGTCTCGCCGACGAGGTTTTCGGCGCAGGGCGCGGTCGCGTCGACCGGGCTGTACAGGTCGACCCAGTCGCAGCGCGCGGAGCAGCTGTCGACGTCGTCGAGCGTGACCGCCGGCGCCTCGTCGAGCAGGTCGGCGGCCGCGAGATCGACGAGCAGGTCCTCGGCGGCGGTGCGCAGCGGCGCGAGGTCGATCGCGGTCTCCGGGCAATTCATCGCCAAGCCCGTCAGCGCCCGGCAGCCGTTGATCCTGCGGATCGATCCGCCCACCCCGAACTCGGCCGGTTTGCCGAGGTTCTTTCCGTGGGTGTACAGCCGGTCCATGACCTGGCCGGGCGTGTTTTTCGGGAAGTACGACCATACCAGCGCCGCGGTCCCGCTCGTCGCCGCGGCGGCCACCGAGCTGCCGCTCAGCGCCGTCGTCAAACCGGTCGCGTCGTCGACCACCGCCATGAACGCCGGCGCCGCGAGCCGCGGACGCCCGTTCGGCCGTGCGTTCATCAGCGGCCCGTCGTTGTGGTCGACGCCGCCGACCGCGTACACCAGCGGCCGGGTCGCAATGTCGGCCGGTGGCGGCTGCTTGCCGGGCCCGAACAGCGCGTCGCAGGTCGACACGCTCGGCCCCTTGAGGCTCTCCCACCGCGCCGGTGCCAGCGGACCGGGGTCGACGCAGGCGGCACCGGCGACGTTGCCGGCGGCCGTGATGACGAGCGCCCCGCGGCACACCGCGTACTGCAGCGCGTCATGGACCGCGCGCACGGAGGCCTTCATGTTGGCCGGCGACTCGGTGCCGCCGAACGGGCCCGGCTCCCAGCCGAGGCTCAGGTTGATGACCAAATTCCCGTCGATCGGCGCGACCTGCCAGCGGTCGACGGCCGTGCGGATCGCCCGCGCCAGGTCGGCCTGGCTGCCATAAAAGCCGCCGTGCTCGGGGTCGATCGCGCCGGCCTCGATGCGCGGCAGGGCCAGGTTGCGGGTGACCACCCGCGGGCACGCCGCGCCGGTCACCGGGCACGCCGCGCTGTCGATGATCGCCGCCATGTTGCGCGCGTGCTTCGAGCGCATCTCGACGTCGGCGATCGATGCGGTGTCGGGCACGGCGATCCGCACGTGCGTCGCCGGCGTCGCGGGCAGCACCGTCGGGCGCCGCAGCTGGGCGTGGAACACGTCGCGCAGCGGCACCTCGAGGCCCTCGCTCAGCACGTCGCCCTGTGGCCAGATGACCTCGCAGTCGCTCGCGGCCCCCGTGTGCGACGCGTTGTTCAACAGCGCCGGCTCGGGCGGCGCGCTCTTGCTCGTCGTCCAGGTGTACTCGCAGTAGCGCTTGAGCCGGGTCTCGACAGGCTTGCCATCGGCCTCCTGGGTGAACAGCGGGGCGCCGGTCCAGGTCCCCTTGGTGCCCACGATGTTGCTGCAGAGCCCGTCGCTGGTCCGCATCGTGATCATGCGCCCCGCAGGGCACACGGCTGGCGGCGCATCGCGGCTCGTCGTCGTCGGCGCCTCGGCGAGCTCGTCGAGCGTGGCGCTCTCCGGCTCGTCGCAGCCGCCCATGAGCGCGCAGGCGATCAGCGCGAGGCGGCTCGTCGCTGCGGCGGTGACAGTCTCGTCGATTCCTCGTCGGTCGTCTTGTCGTGTCATGTCCCCCCTTTGTCGGCGAAGGACCCGACGATGACACGCTTCGCGAGATCGCGATCCCGCACCACCCCGGGGGGGCCGGACCACGAACCGCGATCGATGGCTCGTCCGCGAGCGACCGGACCGCGGCTGCGTCGCAGCCGCAGCACCGCATCGCCAGGTCGTCAAAGACGCTGGCTACACTTAATACATATCCGTGCCGTATGGCAGCCCGGTGATCGAGGTGTACGTGTCGGCCCAGCTGGTGGTGTAGTACCACTGGCGGATCTGCCCCCCGACGAGGAAGTCGATGTGCGCCCAGCCGGGCGGATCACCGCCGGCGGAGCTGGCCGTGTCAGTGGTCCACGCCTCGTGCGCATTTTGCAGGATCACCGAGACGTCGGCGGCGATCGACCAGCGCACGGTGGTGGTGGCGGTGTCGAAGCGCAGTTGCACGCTGGCGCTGGCGCCCTGCACGGCCAGGACGCCGTTGCACAGCCAGCCCTTGGTCGCCGGCTTGACCGAGCAGGCCAGATGCACCGACGTCGCCCGCGTGGTGCCACCGTCGACCAGCACGCCCGAGAGGTCGAGCGTATAGTTGAAGCCAGTGGCGGTCGTGGTCTTCTGGCTGAGGATGCCGTGGTCGACGTAGAGGGCCGCGTGCGCCGCGGTCGAGGCCGTCAACAGCGCCGGCAATACCAGAGCAGGCAGGTACTTCGCGGGCGCAATGGACAGGATGCCAAAGTGGAGTTTCATGGTCGTCTCGCTGGTAGGAAGTGGTACGCCCAAACACTCGCCAGCCCGGAACAGGCCGACAGGCGCCCGGCGTCGTCCTGTGCCCATTGCCGGTGGGTCTGCCGGCGCTGACAGACATCTCGCGAGAAATTCTCCGCGGTCCGAAATGCGCGCGAGCCCGGCGATCGCGCCGGCATTCGAACACGCCTCGACATACATCGACCGCTCAGTGTGCAGGCCGTCACCGACAATGAGTCGACGATCCCACCGCCACCACGGCCGTCACGAATCGAGGGCCGCGGACCCCATTCTTTGTTTTCAAAAAAGGGAAGCGACCCACATGAAGATCTATCTCCCGTCCTTCTTCACCATCCCCGCCGCCGTCGTCCTGGCAATGACCGCACCACCGGCGCTCGCCGTGGCGCTGGCCTCGGTCGAGGTCGTGCGCCTCAACTTCGACGTCGGCACGAACGGCCAGCCGGCGCCCACGATCCCCAACCTGGGCGTCGAGCCGGACATCCAGGTCGACGTGGTCACCCAGGGCGGCGGCGTGATCGTGGTCGCCGCCGGTCGGCCGGGCAACGGCCACGCGCTCGACCTGCCCAACCACAACGGCGCCGCGTCGGGCTCGCGGGGCGTGGTCAAGGTGATCGACGGCGACCTCGGCGACGGCGACGCGCTCAGCCCCGGCCTGGCGAGCTTCACGTTCGGCGCCGATTTCACGCTCGATGCCGTCAACGCGAGCACCCCTTACGACGCCGGCAACGTCCTGATCCAGCGCGGCCTGTCCGGCAGCAGCGACATTTTCAAGATTGAGATCGAGCAGACCGCCTCCGGCCCCCAGCCGAGCTGCACCCTCGCCCAAAGGGTCGATGGGACGCTGACCCGCACCGCCTCGGTCCGCTCGTCGGTCATCATCGAATCCACCACCGGGGAGACGCTGGCCTGGCATCGCGTGCGCTGCACGCGTCAGGGCTCGACGCTGGCGATCGTCGTTACGCCGTACAATGCCGACGGCACCGCGAAGACCGCGGTGACGACGCTCAAGGCCGGCATCCCGGCGATCGACCTGACCTGGCCGACGGCGGCCCCGGTCGCGCCAATGGCGATCGGCGGCAAGCTGACCACGGCCGGCGCGATCACCAGCCAGAGCGACCAATTCAACGGGCGCATCGATAATACCGTGTTCGTCGTCGACTGAGCGCGGCCGCGGCGGACGGCTTCATGGACGGCTGCGGGCCGAGAATGCACTCACGGCTTGCCGAAGTCCTGCGTCCAGTAGGAACTCCACAACGCCGAACAACCGCAACACACCGCGTCGATCCGCCCAACTACGCGAAAACGTTCGGTAAGCCGTGAGACGCCCGATCACTCTCCAGTGCTCGGGCGTCCTCTTTTTGCCTCCCCAACACTGGCACCACTGGCACCAGACTGGCACCACCACGACCTCATGCCCCTGTGAAGGGCGCCGACGCGAGCTCCAGCACCAACGATCACAGGGAAGCATCTCAGGAGCAATCGCTACTTCAAGCCGAAG
>JAYUXQ010000700.1:0-4099 GCA_043752905.1 Nannocystis sp.
TCGGCGGCCTCGTGATCAGCGGACGCTTCTGACGCGCTCCCCGGCGCGGCGGCTCACCACTTGCCGTGCTTGCCGTGCTTGCCGCCGCCGCCGGCCTTCCACTTGCCGTGCTTGCAGTGCCCGGGGGGCCAGCAGCCCTCCTCGTGGTAGCCGACGTCGATGATGATGACCGAGGGCGGCGCGACCTCGTAGACGAATACGCCGTAGTAGGCCGGGCGGTGGACGGTGTAGAGCCAGCCGTAGAAGCCGACGCCGCCGGTGACGACGACGACGTCATTTTGGACGACGATCGGGACGGTATAATCGTAGACGATCGTGTCGTATCCGATCACGACCGGGGCGTAGGTCGCCTTGACGACGAGGACCTTGGTCGTCTTGTCCGGGGTGAAGTTGACATACGCGATCACGACCGCGGCGCCCTTGTCCTTGGACTTCGAGGGGATCGCGTGCAGCTCGAAGACGATGACGCCGTCGTCCTGCTTGACCTCGACGATCATGATCTTGTCGACCTTGCCGTCGCCGTCGATGTCGACGTTGTTGAGCTTCTCCTTGGGGTTGTTGATCTTCTTCTCGAGGGCGCTGGCGTCCTTGACCTTGCCCTTCTTGACCATGAACGTGATGCTCTCGAGGTCGAGCGCCTCGGGCTTGACCTGAGCGTCGACCTTCACCGCGACCACCGGCGGCGCCTTCTCGTCGACGACCTCGACCTTGGCGTCGACGTCGACCGCCGCGACCTGGACGCCAGGCGCCGGCGCGTCGTCGTTGGCCTGGGCGACGATGACGGCGTCGCAGCCCCCCGTGAACAGGGACAGGGCGAGGAGGGGGACGACCTTGGCGTGCAGCATCGAACGCGCATTGGACAGCGTCCCGGGCGAAGTTTGCAAGGTCGCGGTGGGTGTCATGACCGGGGGCGATCGACCCCGATTGAACGCCGGCCGCGAGCCCGCCCGGCGGCGAGCGCGGCGAAACGGTGTGTGGCCTTCGGCCTGACCTCGTTGCATGCTCGCGCGGTGAGCCCACAAGAGCGGGGGGGGTGGCTGTTTCGCGGCGGTGAGCACGACGCGTCCGCGGCTCACGGGGAGACCGGAACGCACCCCTGGTACGTGGTGCTGTGGCTGACGGGCGTCGACTACTTCTCGACGCTGGGCTATCAGCCGGGCATCGCATTGTTGGCCGCGGGGGCGATCGCGCCGGTGGCGACCGCGGTGCTGGTGCTGGTGACCCTCGCCGGCGCCGTCCCGATCTACGCGCAGGTGGCGGGCCGCTCGTACGTGGGGCAGGGCTCGATCGCCATGCTCGAGAACCTGCTCGCGGGGTGGTGGGGCCGGCTGCTGGTGCTGGTGCTGCTCGGCTTCGGGGTGACCGACTTCGTGATCACGATGACGCTCTCGGCGGCCGACGCGGCCCAGCACGCGGCCGAGAATCCGTTCCTGCACGCGAGCCTGGGCGACGCGCAGCTGCCGATGACGCTGGTGCTGCTGGCGTTGCTGGCGGGGGTGTTCCTGTTGGGCTTCAGCGAGGCGATCGGGCTCGCGGTGTTCGTGGCGATCCCGTACCTCGCGCTCAACCTGGTGGTGCTCGGGTGGGCGTTCGCCGAGGTCGCGGCGCGTCCCGAGCTGCTGCATCGATGGACCTCGGCGCTGTCGCTGCACGGCGACTGGACCGGCGTGCTGGTCGCGGCGGGGCTGATCTTCCCGCGCCTCGCGCTCGGGCTCAGCGGCTTCGAGACCGGCGTGTCGGTGATGCCGCTGGTCCGCGGTGAGCCCGGCGATCAGCCCGGCCAGGTCCCGCGCGGCAGGATCCGCAACACGCGAAAGCTGCTGCTGACGGCCGGCCTGATCATGAGCGTGATGCTGATCCTGTCGAGCTTCGCGACCACGCTGCTGATCCCCGAGGCGGAGTATCAGGCCGGTGGCAAGGCCAGCGGTCGCGCGCTGGCCTACCTGGCGCACTTGCTGCTCGGCGACGTGTTCGGATCATTCTACGACTTCTCGACGATCCTGATCCTGTGGTTCGCCGGGGCGTCGGCGATGGCCGGACTGCTGCACCTGGTGCCGCGCTATCTGCCGCGCTTCGGGCTCGCGCCGGCGTGGACGGCGTACCCGCGGCCGCTGGTGTTGCTGCTGTTCGCCATCTGTGTCGGTGTGACGCTGATCTTCAGGGCCGACGTCGAGGCCCAGGCCGGCGCGTACGCGACGGGGGTGCTGGTGCTGATGCTCTCGGCGGCGACCGCCGCGGCGATCGCCCTGTGGACCGAGAGGGCGCGGGTGATGAGCGTGTACTGCTGGCTGATCGCGGCGGTGTTCGCGTACACCTTCGTCGACAACGCGGTCGAGCGCCCGGACGGCCTGATCATCGCAAGCATCTTCACCGGCAGCATCCTGCTGATCAGCGCGGTCAGCCGCTGGCGGCGGGCGACCGAGCTGCGGGTCGACCAGGTGACGCTTCGCGACTCGGCGAGCGAGGCGCTGTGGGCCGACATCGTGGGCAAGCGGGTCCACCTGGTGCCGATCGGTGGCGACGGTGCGGACGAGCGCCGCAGCAAGGCCGCGGAGATCCGCCGGCACTACAAGATCGACGGGCCGCTCGCGTTCGTGCACGTCCGCCTGCTCGACAACCGCAGCGAGTTCGTCACCCCGGTGCAGGTGCTGGTGATGCGCGAGGGCGACGACTACGTGATCGATGTCCGCCACGCGATCGCCATCGCCAACACGATCGCGGCGCTCAGCGAGCTGATCGACCCGCGGAGCATCTTCCTCGGACTCAGCCGCGCCAACCGCATGCATCAGGCGCTGCGCTACCTGTTCTTCGGGACAGGCGAGACGGGCCTGATGGTCTACCAGATCTTGCAGCGTTTCTGGGAGGAGACGCCCGAGGAGGACGTCCGGCCCAATATCTTCTTGATGAGCGACTAGGTGACCGTCGGCCAAACGGCGACTGTGCCGACGGTCGCGGCGACTTCTTCGAGGGTCATGCCGTCGAGCAGGTGGAGCACGGCCTCTACATCGTGCCGTGAAGCGCCCTCAGCGGGCCGCGCCGCGCAGGGCCAGCTCGAGCGCGTCCTGCAAGGTGGCCACGGTCGTCAGCGAGTGGTTCATGCCGAGCTGGACGACGAGAGTGGCGACTCGCGGAGAGATGCCCGAGAGCACGCAGCGGCAGCCGAGCAGGCCGACCGCGCGGCTGGTCCGCAGCAGCAGCTCGACGGTGGGCGCGTCGATGTCTTGCAGGCCAGTGAGGTCGAGGATCGCCGTGTGGGCGCGGCTGCGGGAGATCGCGGCGAGCAAATCGTCGGTCATGCGCGACGCGCCGTCCGCCGCGAACACGCCGAGGATCGGCATCGCCAGCACGCCGCGCCCGACCTGAAGGATCGGGCTGGCGAGCCGCAGCAGCATCTGCTCCTGGGCATTGAGCTTGCCGAGCTGCTCGACCTGCTCGCTGATGTCCATGATGTAGCCGAAGAAGTGCGTGATCGTGCCCCGGTCGTCGCGCAGGATCACCGTGTAGTCGGCGACCCAGAGCACCGCGCCGTCGGCCCGCATCATGCGATACGGCTGATGCACGAACCACCGCGTGTCGCCCTTGCTGTTGCTGGAGACCTCCTCGAACACGCGCGGCAGGTCATCCTTGTGGATCACGGACGCGTAGGAGCGGCGGCCCGACGCGAAATCGTCGACGGGGTAGCCAGTGAGCGCCTCGATGTTGGGCGAGACGTACTCGACCGGCCAGCCCTCGGCGTTGACCCAGCGAAACATGGCGACCGGCCCGACCAGGAACAGCATGCGCTCCTGCAGGCCGGTGTGGGTCGCGTGGATCAGGCTGTTGACCTCGCGTTCGAGTTCGCCGAGCGCGTCGTCCCCGGGCGCGTCGATCGGCGCCGGCATGCGCGCCCCGGCGAGGCTGCGCACGCGTTCGATCAGGGCACCGATGCGGTCGTCCGAACCAGACATCGCTCGACTGTAGTCGATCCGAGCCGTCACCATCGCTACCGTGAGGAGCGCGCGAAAGACGCGCTTTGCGAGCGACATGGCAGCACCACATCCTCAGACGGGACGATAGCCGGGCACGCCGACGTCGATGTACCGCTCGACCTCCACCATCG
>JAYUXQ010000701.1:0-1542 GCA_043752905.1 Nannocystis sp.
GGGCCCCGCGTGCGCAACGCCCGGGGTCGGCCCGACCGCGATGGCCAGGATGCCGGCCATCTTTAAAAAAAAGCCGAGCATGCGTGTTGGCGACGAAGCCCGGGGCATGGTCGGGGCGGGATTGTAGACGGGCGTGGCGGCCGCGCAAAGGCGTGAGGGCGTGCGTTCGCGGCCCAGGCGAGGTCCAGGCGTGACTTTTGCCACCGCTGGCCGGCGCCCTTGGATGGTATCCACTGCGTCCCGTGCAGCGCCTGCTCGTCATCACGGCGACCGTCGCCCTCGCCGCGTGCAAGCCGGTCGCGGTGGGCCCGGGTGCGTCTGCGCCGCTGGCCGAGGCGTACGACAAGGCGAGCGACTTCTCGGGCGAGTGGGTCGGCGAGAGCAACGGTGTGCTCGGCGCGCTCAAGATCCGTTCGCTCGGGCCCGGACGTTATTATGGCCAGTTCGCAGGCGACGACGGACAGACGCGCTTCGTCTGCAACATGCAGCAACCACTCGTCGCGCCGGTCGGCGGCGTGGACCCGCTGCTCGGCAACCTGGTCCGCTTCACGTGGCAAGACGGACGGGGCGGACGGGGCGACGGCTGGGTGCTCATCAACCCCGAGGACTCGGCGTTGACCGGCGAGATCCGGGTCGGAAATCAGGGCGCCGCGATGGACTTCGTGCGCGTCGACGAGGGCTAAAGAGGCGCGCGACTCCTCGACACGCGCGGCACGTCGCGCGGCGCGGTTCAGGGCGCGGGCGCCATGTTGTTCGTGGGCGCGGCGGGCGTGGGCGCTGCCTCGGGGAAGGGCTCGCCGTCAGTGCGTACGGTGATCTCCTTGCCCTTCTTGCCCTTCTTGCCCTTCTTGAACCTGGCGAACTGATACGAGATCGTGGTCGTAGTGAAGAAGTTGCTGGTGGGATCACTGCGTGTGCTGATCTGCTCCTTGAGCAGGTGCGGCTCGCCGGCGTCGAGGAGGTAATACAGCACGCCCTGCACGGTGCCGCTGCGGTCGCCGGTCGGGCTCGGGGCGGTGTAGCGGCCCAGGTAGGTGAACTCGGCGCGGGCGTGGCCCTCGGGGTCCTTGCTCATGCTGGTCAGCTCCCAGATGACCTCGCGCGTGTCGACGACGCCGCCGGTCCGCAGGTGACAGACGTCTTTCCACTTGGCGCCGACGCCGATCGGCTCGTCGGGGAAGCGTAGGCACAGGAAGCGGTGCACGTCCGCGAGGGCCTGGCCGGCGGGCGAGGCGGCCTGGGTCGCGTCGCCGGCGATCGTGGTGGCGCCCTCGCGCGCGCCGGTGGCGAGGATCGTGTGCGAGGTGACGAGCTTGTCGACCAGCTTCTCGTCGGCCTCGAAGATCCGGCCGTTGGGCGGCTCGGCCTCGTAGTTGACGTAGCGGTGGGTCAGGCGGCAGCGGCGGGTCGCGTCGGCGCCCTCGCACTCGTCGAGCTCGATGCGCTCCTCGCGAGCAAAGCCGCTCGGTCGCACGCCGGTGAACGCGACCATGCCGATCGTGGTGATCTGATAGGCGCTCGCGTCCGTGAGGGCGAGGCGGA
>JAYUXQ010000702.1:0-10051 GCA_043752905.1 Nannocystis sp.
CCGCCGGCCGGGTTGAGGTCCATAGAAATATGCGACACGCGCTCATCCACTCTCTCCTCGCGCTCACCCTCGGCCTCGCCTGCGACACCAACGTCGACAGCGACTACGCGGGTGAGCCCTTGATCAGCCTCAGCGGTGAGGTCCTCCCCGCCACCCCCAGCATCGGTGGGGTGGAAGTCGTCCTCGCCTGGCAGCGGTTCGCCACGGACGGCGACTACCTCGCTGCCGACGCGGTTGCTGTCGACGGCGACTTCCCGGCGACCTTCGACCTCGACGTGTATGTCCCGCCGGCCGACGCTGCGCTCAACCACTTCGATGCCGAGGACGGCGGCGTGGCGCTCGGCGTCATCCTGGCGGTCCCGGTCGGCACCGACCTCGACACGCTCGATGCAGAGACGCTTGACGGCGGTACGCTCATCGGAGTCGTCGAGCGCCACGTCCTCGCCTATGCGCCCGCCGATATCTCCGCCGACAGCGCGCTCGGGGTCTTCCTCGGCGGAGCGATGACGACTGGCTTCCACCTCATGGAGCGTACTCCGGCGAGCCCCGCGGAACTCGCCGAATACGAGGCCTGCGCGGAGGACGGAGGCGATTGTCAGTACCCCTTCGACCGTCTGAGCCCCGCATCCAGTGAGACCGCCCTCAAGCTCAAGCTGGGCGACTCCCTCGACGTGCCAAACTTCACCTGACGTGTCTGGCCTCCCCTCGATCGCCGCATTGTACCGCAGCCACGGCGCGAGCGCGCTTCGCCGTGCGCGCTCGATCCTCGGCGACGAGGCGCGGGCGCAGGACGTCGTGCAGGACACCTTCATGTCCCTGCTCGCGCGGCCCGAGCAGTTCGCGGGGCGCAGTTCGTTTAGTACCTGGATGTACAGCGCCGTGACGCACCGTTGCCTAAACCTGCTGCGCGACGCGGGCAACCGGGCGCGTCTGCTCGACTTGAACGCCGAGGCGGCCGCCCCCAACGACCAGGGCGCAGGGCTCGAGGACCTCGCCACGCTGCGTGCCCTGCTGCCGCGCCTGCCCGCCGAACTCGGGCAGGTCGCGGTCCATTATTACATCGACGGTATGACCCACCAGGAGATCGCCGAGGTGCTCGGCTGCTCGCGCCGACGAGTGGGCGGCTTGCTCGAGCGACTGCCCGGCACGGCGACGGAGAATATCTGATATGGAACGCACCTATCGTCGACCCACTGGTTGCCTCTCGGACCTCCGCATCGACCGCTTGATCGTCGACGAGCTCGACACGCCCGACCGCGCCGCCACGCTCGCCCACGCCGACGCCTGCGCGTGGTGCAGCCTCCGGATCAGCGAACTACGCACCGCGCAGTCGGACTTCGCCGCCCAGCCGCTCCCGCGCTCGCTCCGACAGCGCCGCCCCACCTGGCTCGGCGCGTCGGCGGGGCTCGCAGCCGCCGCGGCGCTCGCCATCGTGTTCGCCATTCCTCCCGACAAGCCCGGGCCCGTGCTGTCGGACGACGATGTACGCAGCAAAGGCAGTCCGCACCTTGGCCTACAGGTCGAGCGCGACGGTCTGCTCGAGCCGCTGCTCCCGGGTGATCGCATCCGCCCCGGGGCGCGGGTGCAGCCGAGCTATACAGCGGCCACGCCGGGCTGGCTGGCGATCTTCGGGGTCGACGGCGCTGGTCGCGTGCAGCGGCACTACCCCGTGGGCACCGACGCCGGCGCGTTCGTCCCTGCCGGCCGCGCTGAGCCGCTGCCATTTAGCCTCACCTTCGACTCGATTCCGGGGTTCGAACAGATCATCGCCGTACACTGCCCGTGGCCGCTCGACCTCGCCGCGGTCGAGCGTCAACTGGCCACCGGGGCCACGCCGAGTCTCGACCCGGGCTGCGCGGTCGACCGCCTGGAATTTGCAAAGGAGGACCCGTGAGGGCCGCACCGCTGTTGACGCTGGTCGCCGCGCTCTTCCTGCCCGCTGTGGCCGCGGCTACGCCGACACGCTACGCCCTGGTGATCGGCAATGACCTCGGCGACTTACAAGACGTCCCGCTGCGGTACGCCGAAACCGACGCGCGCAAAGTCCACGACGCTCTGCGAGCCGTCGGCGACGTGGCGCCTGAACATATCACCATGCTCCTCGGCGATGACGCCGAGGCGGTCCTGCGGGCCGTGGTGCGCCTCAACGACGAGATCCGCGCGACGCCGGACCGCGAAGAGGCGCTCCTGCTGGTCTACTACTCTGGCCACGCCGACGCCCAGGCACTGCACCTCGGGGCCAGCCGGCTCGACCTCGCCTTGCTCGAGCGGCTGATCCGCGGCTCGTCGGCGGGGGTCCGGTTGTTGATCCTCGACGCCTGTCGCTCCGGCATGATCACGCGGGTCAAGGGCGCGACCGTTGGCGCGCCGCTGCCGGCCCGCGTGCGCGCCCGACCGCTCGGTCAGGGCGTCGTGTTTCTGACGGCGAGCGCCGCCGACGAAGACGCGCAGGAGTCCGAGCGCCTGCGCGGAGCGTTCTTCACGCACTACTTCGTGTCGGGTCTGCTCGGCGCCGCCGACGGCGATGGCGACGGCCTGGTCGCACTCGACGAGGTATATCGATATGCGTATGCGGGCACCCTCCGCGCGACCAGCAAGACCCACGCGGGGATCCAACACCCCACCTACAGCTATGACTTCCGCGGCCAGGGATCGATCGTGTTGTCGACATTGAAGCGGCCGCACGCTGGTCAGGGCACGCTCTCGCTCCCACCGGACCGGGCCTTCCTCGTGCTGCAGGACGACTCCGAGGGTCCGGTAATCGCCGAGCTCGACGCCCACTCGGGGGGGCGCAGGCTGGTGTTGCGAGCCGGCCGCTACTTTCTGCGTGGACGCGGTCCAGACGACCTCATCGAGGGAGGTGTCACGGTCGAGGCTGGCCGCACCCGTGAAGTCGACGCCCGCGAGCTACAAGTGTCACGATACGCCCGTATGGTGCGCAAGGGCGCCGGCGACCGCCGTCTGGTCCACGGGCCACAACTCGGCTACCTGCTCGCTTTACCGCTCGACGCCGGCCACCTGTGCAACGGCCTGCAGCTGGCCTATCCGATCGAGACACGGCACCTTAGCGCCGTGCCGCTGGTCGCGTGGTGCCGCGGCGGCTTCCAGCGCGCGCCGCTGGCCGCGACGAGCGACCTGGTCGAGCTCGGCGCGCGGGTCGTCCACACCTGGGACCTGCGGGGCGTCAGCGTCGACCTCGGCCTGCACGCCGGGGCTGGCTGGCTGCTACAGCGCTTCAGGACGTCCGGGCTGGCCGAGCCGAGGACGGGCCTTGTCGGGCGCGTCGGCGCGACATCCTCGATCTCCGTCGACTTGCGCGCGGGTATATACATGGGCCTCATCCTGACCGGTGGTTTCACAGTGCAGCGACGCGACCCGGGGCCCCGGGCGTCCCCCACGACCGTCCTTGTGCCGGGGGCTCAGATGGTGGTCGGGCTCGGCAAGCGCTTCTAACATCCCGAGATCGGCTACCGCTCGTGCCTCGCGTTGCTGCGAGACGCCAAGCGCCACGACCACCCCCGCGTCGAGGACGGCGTGCCGGCCACCTACGTGCCCGCGCCCTGAGACGACCATCATTTCATCGACGACCCCTGACGGCTCGCGGCGGATCGCCGCGGGTCGTCAGTCTTTTGCACATCACGCGGGGCCAACTGCTCGTCTACGCTCGCAGACAACGAGCAAGTCGATCGCTATCATGATCGACTCCGATGGCCGTCCCCTCGTCGAACTTCGCCTTCCTCGCCCAGCACGACCCTTTGTTGGTGCGGCTGCCGACCTTCGCCGAGAAGCACTTCGCCGACGACCCGAACACCTGCATCATCAAGCTGCGGCAATTCAGCGAACGCCTCGCGCAGGTCGTGGGTGCGCGCAGCGGGCAAGGTAGTACCCCGGGATCCGGGCGTGAGGAGCAATTCGACCTGCTCGGTCGCCTGCGATCCACCGGGGTCGTTCCCCCGCAGACCGCTCAGTTCTTCCATGACCTGCGGCGCCACGGCAACGAGGCGGTGCATCGCGGCGTCGGTAATCACCAGCAGGCCCTCGTGCTGCTCAAGGTCGCCCATCAGCTGGCGGTCTGGTTTCATCGGACCTTCGGCGACGCCCAGTTCAAGCCGGGTCCATTCGTCCCGCCGCATTCGTCGCCATCGGTCGAACCGGACGTGCAGACCGAGATCGTCCGCCTGCGAGCCGAGCTGGCGACCCAGCGCAACGCCGCCGCCAGCTTGGCACAGCAGGTCGAGGCCAGCGCGCAAGCGGCGTCTGCTGCGCAGGCCCGGATCGCCGAGGCGCAGGCCCGCGTCGACGCCGAGGCCGCGGCCCGCAGCGACGCCCAGTCGCGCGCCGAGCAGGCCGAGGCCGACGCGCGCAAGCTCGCCGAGGAGCTCGAGACCTGGCGTCGGCTCGCCGAGGAGGCCGAGGTGCAGTTCGCCGCGAAGCTGGCGGCGCTGTCCGCAGCACCGCGCCCGACGCCTGCGCAGCAGTACGCGCAGGTCGCCCGCGCCGAGATGGCCGATCAGGCCCTCGAGATCAACGAGGCCGACACTCGCCTGCTCATCGATGCCCAGCTCCGCGAGGTCGGCTGGGAGGCCGATACTTCGCACCTGACTTTTCGTACAGGTGCCCGCCCGGAGGCCGGCCGCGCCCAGGCGATCTCCGAGTGGCCCACGACCTCGGGTCCCGTCGACTATGCGCTGTTCATCGGCCTCGAGCTGGTCGGTGTCATCGAGGCCAAGCGCCGGGCCAAGGACGTACCGGGTGTGCTCGCGCAGGCCAAGCGCTACGCGCGGGACATCCGGCCCGAGCACGGCGCCCGGCTGCACCGGCGCGCCCCGTGGGGCGAGTATCGGGCGCCCTTCGTGTTCGCCACCAACGGGCGACCTTTCCTCGAGCAGTACCGGACCAAGAGCGGCCTGTGGATGTGGGACGCCCGGATCCCCGGAGAGATCGAGCACCCGGTCGCGGGCGGCTGGATGTCGCCGGAGTCCCTGCGTCACCGCCTCGGCGACGACCCGGGCGGCGCAGCCGAGCGCCTCGCCGCCGACCCGCTGGACGCCCTCGACCTGCGAGATTACCAGCGCGACGCGATCGCCCGGGTGGAGACCGCCGTGCTCGCCGGTCAACGGCGGATCTTGCTGGCGATGGCGACCGGCACCGGCAAGACGCGCACCGCGATCGGCCTGATGGTCCGCCTGCTCAAGTCGCGGCGCTTCGGCCGGATCCTGTTCCTGGTCGATCGCAACGCGCTCGGCGAACAGGCGCTCGAGGCCGTCGAGAACGCGCCGATCGTCCAGTTCCAGACCTTCGCCAAGATCTATGACGTAAAGGGAATGGACGAGCTGTTCCCCGAGCCCGAGACGCGCCTGCAGGTCGCCACGATCCAGGCGATGATCGGCCGCACCCTCGCGCTCTCCGAGGGCCAGTCGCCGATCGACCCCGGCACCTACGATTGCATCGTCGTCGACGAGTGTCACCGCGGTTACACCCTCGACCGGGAGCTCAGCGAGCGCGAGCTGCTGTTTCGCTCCCAGGACGAGTACATCTCGAAGTATCGCCGCGTGCTCGACTACTTCGACGCCGTGGCGATCGGCCTGACGGCGACGCCGGCGCTGCACACCGCGCAGATCTTCGGGCCCCCGGTCTATCGCTACAGTTATCGCCAAGCCGTGCTCGACGGCATGCTCGTCGACCACGAGCCGCCCTACGTGACCCACACGCGCCTCTCGACCGGCGGGATCCACTTCGCCGCTGGCGAGACCGTCGACCGGTATAACCGGCGGTGCCAGACCGTCGACACCGTCAATTTGCCCGACGGCATGGACTTCGAGGTCGAGGACTTCAACCGCAGCGTCTTGACCGAGTCGTGGAACGCCGTCGTGTGCGGCTGCCTCGCCGACGAGATCGATATCGACGGCCCCGGCAAGACGCTGATCTTCGCCGCCAGCTCCGAGCACGCCGACATGGTCGTGCTCAAGCTCAAGGAGGCCTACAAGGCGCGGCTCGGCGAGGTCGACCCGGACGCGATCGTCAAGATCACCGGCGACGTCGACCGGCCCTCGCAGCAGATCCGCAACTACAAGACCGAACGCCTGCCGACGATCGCCGTCACGGTCGACTTGCTGAGCACCGGTATCGACGTACCTGCGATCTGCAACCTCGTGTTCATGCGCCGCGTCAAGAGCCGGATCCTCTACGAGCAGATGCTCGGCCGCGCGACCCGCCGCTGCGACGCGATCGGCAAGGAGACCTTCCGCGTCTTCGACGCCGTCGGCCTCTACGCGATGATGCAGGAGGTCAGTGAGATGCAGCCGATCGCCGTCGACCCGCAGATCACGGTCGAGCAGCTGGTCGAGGAGCTGCGCACGATCACCGATGCCGACCTGCGCCCGACGATCCACGACCAGCTGATCGCCAAGCTCCGCGTACGCGCCCGCCGCCTTCAGCACGCCGCCTTGCGCCACTTCGAGGAGCTCGCGGGCGAGGCGCCGACCGCCGTCGTCAACCGCCTGCAGGAGGCCGGCCCCGACGCCGCGCTGGCCTGGATCGACGCCCACCCGGCCGCCTTCGCCGCGCTCATCGCCCGCAGCCAGCGCGACCACGGCCCGCTCATCGCCCATCATACTGATGCGCTGATCGAGGTCACCCGCGGCTACGCCGGCGGCAAGCGGCCGGAGGACTTCCTCGAGGACTTCGGCGCCTTCCTGCGCGACAACATCAACCGGCTGCCTGCGCTCGCCGTCGTCGTCCAGCGCCCGCGCGAGCTGACGCGCGCGCAGCTGCGCGAGGTGCTGCATGCGCTCGACGCCGCGGGTTACAGCGAGACCAGCCTGCGCGCCGCCCACCGTGATCTCAGCAATCAGGACATCGCCGCGAAGATCGTCGGCTTCATCCGCCGTCAAGCCCTCGGCTCGCCGCTCGAGCCCTACGAGGCGCGCGTCGACCGTGCGCTGCGCACGATCCTCGCGCGCCAGGCCTGGACGACCCCGCAACGCGAGTGGATCTCCCGCATCGCCAAGCAGCTCAAGCTAGAGACCGTCGTCGA
This sequence comes from Nannocystis sp., assembly GCA_043752905.1. Taxonomy (GTDB): domain Bacteria; phylum Myxococcota_A; class Polyangia; order Nannocystales; family Nannocystaceae; genus Nannocystis. Next base: position 7,037 of record JAYUXQ010000702.1, read on the forward strand.
CCGCGATGCCCTCGATCAGGGCGCCTTCAAGTCCGCTGGCGGCTTCACGCGCATCGACAAGGTGTTCGACGGCAAGCTCGCCGCTGTACTCGGCGACCTGCAAGACGCGCTGTGGAGCGAGGCCGGCTGAGCGCTCAGCGGCGCCACGGTTTTTTCGGCATCACCAACTTCCAGGTGCTGCGCTCGGCGGCAGGCACGTGGTAGGCGAGCACGTCGAGTGAGAGCTGCGTGAACGGCTGGTCTTCGCGATAGTATCGGCGAGTCAGGGAACTCCACTCCTCGCGAACCCGGAGCTGGTCGCCACGAAGTATCGCCGCTCGCATCGGCTGGAGGTCGCGTTCGATGATGCTAGCCCAGGACGTATAGAGGTCGATGAGCTCGTCTCGGTCGAGCCCGAGGATCCTGATCGTCTGGTCGCCCCGCCGGCTGCCAGCACGGGCAAAAGGCCGCCATTGTCGCTTCCTTCGCAACGAGACCGGCAGGAATTGAAGCGACGCCGCTCCATCCTCTTCGGCCGGGTCGATTAATATGGCTCGCTCGCGTCCCGGTGGCGGATGACCAGCACCCAGCGGATGCCCGAAGTGGGGGCGTATGCTGTCGCCCTTGAGCGGGAACTGGTCAAGCTTGGTGGTGTTGCAGTTCCAGCAACAAAACAGCAGATTTTGCCAGGACCACGTCAGCCACCAATAGCCGGGCACGTCAACCCGGTTCGAACGAACCGCACTCAGCTTCGGCCGAAAGTGCTCCACGGGCTCGTGCTTCGCCTCAAGCTTCCGTTCGCAATAACAGCATTTCTCGCGCTGAGCTCTGCGAAGGTCTCCCCGAACTTCCCGGTACCTGATGCCGAGCAACTTATCCGTGAGCGGTTCGCCCGCGAGGAGTGCGGACTGCACCCTGGCCTGCTCGCTCGCGGCGGCCGCCGTCCATGTTCGCGGCGCAGGGCCCCTGCGAACCGGGATCATCGCCGCGACTTCCTTGGCGTCACCGGCCAGTCGGGCTTGATGCCGGCGTCCTCGAGCTGTTGCAGGAGCGCCTTCCGCCGTCGCTCGTCGGCGAGGGAGCGCCGGGGGTCCCCTGCCAGGAGCGCATACTCCTGCAGCAGCGCCTCGTAGTGCGTGCGCTCCACGCCGAAGTAGGTGTTGTAGAGCTCGCTGCCCGTCATCAGCAGCGGCGTGTTCTCGCCGGTGTCCATGACGGCCACGTCGCCGTTCGCGTCCTGGGTGACGCGGATGATCTCGTCGTCCTCGAGGCCGGAGAGCAGCAGCGGCGAGTGCGTCGTGGCCACGAACTGGAGCTTTGGAAACGTGTGCTTGAGGCTCGTGATCAGCCCTTGCTGCCACACGGGGTGCAGGTGGAGGTCGAGCTCGTCGACGAGCACGAGGCCCTCCATCTCGGCGGGCGGCACCGGTTGCTCCGCCTCCCACATGATCTGGCCGACGAGATCGGCCAGCCAGGCGATCGTCGATTGGTAGCCCTGTGATAGCCAGATCGCCGGCAACGCGAGCGGCTTGCCGCCGATGTCGAAGCGGAACTTGTGGCGCTCGACGATCGCGGTCGCCGTTGTCTTGCCCTTGATGCCGCGCAGCTCGAGCCCTGAGATCCGCGGCAGCAACTCCGCGTGCGCCAGGAGGGTCGCCTTCAGTGCCTTGGCGTACGCTGTCGCCTTCTTGGGCTCGTTGGCGAAGATGTCCGCGAAGCCAGTGCCGATCGGGGTCGTGCCGCTGTCGAATAGCGTCTCCAGCCGGCTGCGGATCATGTCGCTGCCACGTTGCGTCGCCATCGGCACCGGGAGATTGCGATTGACGCCGTAGCCCGCGACAAACCAAAATCCCAGCCCCCGGCCACGGGCCTCGGCGAGCGGGTCGGGGTTGGCGCCGTGCCCGAGGTTGGCCTCCTTCGAGTCCCGCTTCGCCTGATAGCTGGACCCGCCCTTGAATACACGCCAGCCGTGCCCCAAGTGCAGCCAGGAGCTGATCCCGGACGGCATCTTGAGATTACGGCGGCGCACGATTCCGGGATATGTACGCGCGTCCGCATACTCGTCGCTAAACTCGAAGTGTGCCTCGATGCCCACTTCGGCCCGTCGCTGACGGCGGTCCCGCAGCGGCGTCGTGTCTCCGGCGAGCTGATTGGCCCCGTCGACACCCGCCGCCGCGAGGCCGATCGCCCGCAAGATCGACGTCTTGCACAGACCATTCTCGCCGACGATCACGGTCCACAGCCGCGGGGCGCCGTCCCGCGTGAAACTCAGCCGCAGGTCACGCAGCAGTTTCAGGTTCTGGATATGGAGCTCGCGCAGGTACATGGCCGGGCCCGGCGAGTGTGCCGCGTCAAGAGGGCCCGGGGAAGCCCTTTGTACCGCCCGAAGGGACCCCGCCGGCCCGCGTGAGGAGCCTCCCCCCTTCCTCACCCCACGCGTCCCTGCCTGCGGTAAAACCCTGCGCCGCGGCTCATGAGCACCACCACCCAGGACATCGTCCAGAAGCTCTGGAACCTCTGCAATGTACTGCGCGACGCCGGCATCACGTACCAGCAGTACGTCACCGAGCTGACCTTCTTGTTGTTCCTGAAGATGGCGCAGGAGACCTCGCAAGAGAAGCAGCTACCCGCCGGCTACCGCTGGGCCGACCTCAAGGACCAGGACGGCACGGAGCAGCTCGCGTTTTACCGCGGCCTGCTGCTGCGCCTCGGCAGCCACGGCTCGGCGCAGGTCCAGGCGATCTTTCGCAACGCGAGCACGGCGCTCAAGGAGCCGCGTCATCTGCGGACGCTGGTCGAGGCGATCGACCGGCTCGACTGGTTCGAGGCGCGCACCCAGGGCCTCGGCGACCTCTACGAGGGCCTGCTCGAGAAGAACGCCAGCGAGCTCAAGTCGGGCGCCGGCCAGTACTTCACGCCGCGCCCGCTCATCGACTGCATCGTCGCGCGCGTGCAGCCGCGCCCCGGTGAGGTCGTGCAAGACCCCGCCGCCGGCACCGGCGGCTTCCTGGTCGCCGCCCACAACTGGACCCGCGA
>JAYUXQ010000703.1:0-1539 GCA_043752905.1 Nannocystis sp.
AAGGTCTCGGCGATGATGCCCTTCTTCACGGAGGCGATGATCTCCTCGCGGGTGTGGGGACCATTCTCCATGTACGTGCTGCGCATGCGCGGCAGCGGGGCGTGACGAAATGACTCGCGCCGGCCCGAGCCGGTGCCCTTGTGGCCGTAGTGGCGGGCGCTGATGCTGTCGTGCAGGTACGAGGCCATGACGCCGTGGTCGACGAGCACGGTCCTCTCGGTCGGGTTGCCCTCGTCGTCGACGTTGAGCGCGCCGCGCTCGCCGGGCTGGGTGGCGTCGTCGACGATGGTGACGAAGTCGGGGGCGACCTTCTTGCCGATCATGTCGGCGTAGATGCTGGTGCCCTTGCGGTTGAAGTCGGCCTCCATGCCGTGACCGATCGCCTCGTGCAGCAAGATGCCCGACGCGCCGGCGGCGAGGACGACCGGCAGCTCGCCCGCGGGCGGGCGCTTGGCCTCGAACAGGATCATCGTGCGGTTGACGGCCTCCCTGGCGACGAAGGCGAGGCGCTCGTCGGTGTACCACTCGAAGCCGTGACGCCCGGCGAGGTTGGCCGAGTTGGCCTGGCTGACCCCGTTCTTCTTGGCGGTGACCATGCACCACATGCGGGTCATCGGGCGCATATCGGTGTGGACCCGGCCGTGCATGTCGGCGATCAGCACGACCTCCTCGCCGTCGGCCCAGGAGACGGTGACTTTTTCAATCGCCGGGTCGGCGGCGCGGGCGAGGGCGTTGAGCTGCTCGATGCGCGGGAGCTTCTGCGCGACGCCGATGTCCGACCACGGCTGCTTGAGGGCGTAGAAGTCGGCGGTCTTGCCGTGGGTGTAGGCGACCGGGGCGACGGCCTTGCTGCCGTGGGCGATGCTCGCCGCGGTGCGCGCGGCGGCGATCATGGCGGCGAGCGAGAGGTCCTCGGTGAAGGCGTAGCCGGTCTGGTCGCCGACGACGACGCGCAGGCCGACGCCCTGATCGACCGAGGAGGACGCGCGGCTGATGATGCCGTCCTCCATGGTGATGCTGTTGTCGCGGCTGTGCTGGAAGTAGAGGTCGGCCGCGTCGGCGCCACGGGAGGTGAGCTCGGCCATCACGCGGGTGAGGACGGACTCGTCGACCGAGAAGAAGCCGAGGTGGTCCGAGAGGGTGGATAAAGCTGGGTCGCCTGGGATCATCGTGGTTCCGGGAGCGGAGGTGCGGTGGCACCCACCGAGGAGGCCGAGGCCGGAGGCGCCGAGCATGGCAGCGCCGGTGGCCGTTCCGCGCACGAAGGTGCGACGGGTCGTGAGAGCATGCATTGGTTTAGTCTCCCGGGGCGAGGATCCGACGGCGCAGCGCGGGCATGGCGAGTTGGGGCGCGCCAGAGCCCGTGAGGTTTCACAGCGATCGCAGGAGTGGGGACGGCGACGGGCCCGCGGGGGCTCACTTGTCGGACCAACTCCGGGCGATGTGGGCCTCGGCGACGATCGGGACGCCCGGGACGACGGTCGCCATGGCGGCCTCCATGGTCCGCGAGACCAGGACCCTGGCAACCTCGGCCCGGTC
>JAYUXQ010000704.1:0-1538 GCA_043752905.1 Nannocystis sp.
AACTCCGTCGACTTCAAGGGCGTCGTCGAGGACTACCAGCTGCGCGCCAACGGCGTGCTGTTGACCGCCGTGATCTCCGAGGGCGACGCCTCGTGCGACGGCGACGGCGTGATCGACATCGGCGAGCACGGGCGCATCGACCTCGAGTTCTACAACGGCGGCGCCGCGGCCCTGCCCGCCGGCGCGACGATCGAGGTCGTCGACGCCGACCCCGCGCTGGTGTTCCCGAACGGCCCGGTCGTGACGATGCCGGAGCTCGCGCCGCTGGCGAAGACCACCGCGAGCATCGCGGTCACCGTCGCCGGTCTCACGCAGTACCGGCCGATCGCCGTCAAGCTGCGCGTGACCACGATCGACAGCTGCAACGAGGTCGCCGAGCGCGTCCTCCCGACCGTGATCCACGCCGACCTCGACGCCAACGCCTCCGCCGTCGACGACGTCGAGGCCGAGCCGAGCGTGTGGACCCTGGCCGGTGGCGGCGAGTCGGTGTGGCGCCGGGCGTCGAGCGAGCAGGACGGGTTCTTCTGGCACGCCGACGACGTCGGCCGGCAGAGCGACACGCGCTTGAATTCGCCGCCCTTGATGGTCTCCGAAGACGCCCCCTTGTTGATCGAGTTCGACCACGCGTTTAGCTTCGAGGCCTCGGACGGCATCAACTGGGACGGCGCCGTGGTCGAGCTGACGCGCGACGCCGGCAAGACCTGGGTCGATGTCTCGACCCTCGCCGCGGCGATCCCGTACACCGGCACGCTCGCCAGCGACGCCAACCCGATCAACGGGCGCCCGGCCTTCGTCGGCCAGAGCGAGGGCTACCCGACCCGTCACACCGTCCAGCTCGACTTCGGCGACAAGCTCGCCGGCGAGACGATCGTGCTGCGCTTTCGCGTCGGCACCGACGCCGCCGCCGGCGCAGCCGGCTGGGACATCGACAACATCGGCCTCAGTGGCATCACCAACACCCCGTTCCCGCGCTGGCAGGTCGACCAACAGACCTGCGTCGAGACCGGCGGCGGCGACGACGGCAGCGGCGGTACGCCGACGACCACGGACACACCGACCGGGGACGGTCCGACCAGCGACGACAACGACGACGGCGGCGTCGACTCTGCCATCGATAGCGCCGGCGGCATCGATGACGACGGCTGCGGCTGCACGACCGGGCAAGCACCGGCGCGCGGCAGCTGGCTCGCGCTGCTGCTGCTCGGCCTGCGCCGGCGTACGCGTCGCAAGTGACCGACCTGTCTTGCGAGACAGGCACCATAGTGATGCCCGGTCGCTCTCGGCGACGCGACACGCGGGCCACCCGACGACGATCGCCGCGTGGCCCGCGTATGCGCTGCCTCATCGGCCGCGACGGTCGATGGTCGTGACGGCCGCCTGGCTCACTGGGTCAGGATCGTCAGGGTGACCGCGTCGATCGTGCCGGCGTCGCCGGCCACGGAGTCGCCGGCGCAGAACTTCCACGTGCCGACCGCGGGCTGCCCCATGAAGTCGGCGAAGCTGACGCCCGGACCCTTGCCGGGGTTCGGCTTGTAGTC
>JAYUXQ010000705.1:0-4090 GCA_043752905.1 Nannocystis sp.
GGCGAGGTCGAGGCCGGGCTGCTCGCGCGCGGCTTCCAGGCCGACCCCGACGCCGCGCTGGCGCGCCTCGCCGCCGGCAAGCGACCGGCACCGCAGCGCCCCGCCGACCACTTCCTCGCGCGTGACATCACCCGGGACGCCGCCAGCCGCCCCGTCGACATGGTCGTCTCGCTGGTGCGCGCCGGGGACGGCAGCGCCGGTGGTGACGCCGGGTCTGCCTTCCTCGAGGGCCTCAATCGCTGCGAGATCGCCGCGTACGCCGGGCATGGTCGCTACGGCACCGGCCCCGACTTCGACTACAACTTCACCGCCGACCTCGTCGACGAGCACGGCACCATCATCGCCAGCTTTAGCGAATATCGCGACCTCGAGCAGGCCCTGCACGACCGCGCGCACGCCAACAAGCGCACGATCTTCGCCGAGTATCGCCTGCTGCTGCGCCAGGGTCGCCTCGTCATTCGCCGGGTCAACAGCGGCAACCTCGTCGTCAACCTCCGCAACTATCACGCCGACGAGTTCGGCTCGCACCTGATGGTCGACCAGCTCAAGACCGACCCCAACGTGCGGCGCATGTCGAAGCAACACTTCGACCGCAAGTATCGCGTGTGGCTGTTCAACGGCTGCCGCACCCACGATTACTTCCTCAATCTACGCCGGCTCAACCCCGACGCCAACGCCGGCGGCCTCGACCTCATCGGCACGCGGCGCGTCGTCTACTGGAGCGCGCTCGGGGCCAGCCTGCTCGGCGCGATCGATGGCATCGTATATCACGACGATTATCGCCAGTTGCTCGCCCGCCTCGCCGCCGTCAACCCCGACGACGCCAGCGACGGCGAGACCGGGCCCAGCCACGTCGCGGACCTCGGCCAGCGCCCCTGAGAGGACCCCATGCCCAAGCTCGACGAAGCCACCTTTCTCGCCCGCCTCGCCGCCTTCATCAAGCGGCCCAACTCCGCCGAGGCGCAGCAGCTCGCGGACGTCGGCGACGAGCGGGCCCTGCCTGCGCTGGTCGCCGCGATGGCCGACACGATGGAGGGCCAGGACGTCGTCCGCTATCGCCAGGCCGTGCGCACCCTCGCCAGCGCGCCGCTGTTACGGCGCTTGCTCGGCGGCGAGCTCGAAGCGCGCCGGACCGCCGCGCACGCGCTGACCGCCCACGACCCCACGCACGCGCCGCTGATCGGCCTCGCGTTGCGCGACGAGGACGATCAGGTGCGGGCGATCGCGCGGCGATCGCTGCGGGCGTGGACCGCCAGCCCGGCCCTCCACGACCTGTTCCGCGACACCCTCGGCAACCCCGACCCGCGCGTGCGCCTGCTCGCCGCCGAGGGCCTCGGCAAGCTCGGCGAGCCCGCCGACCTCCCGGCCCTCACCGCCTCCCTCGCGGCCGAGACCGACAGCCCCGCGCGCGACCGCCTCGCGTGGGCCGTCGAGCGCATCGAGGACGACGCCGCCAGGACCCCCACCGACCCCTGAGCGCAAACTCTCGGTGCCCGGCCACGTTTGCGCGTGCAAACATCGGCTCGACGTTTCACGCCACGAAAGACCGAGGTTTTTCGATGTTTGCACGTCTTTTGGTGATATCCGCGGCGCTGATGATGTTGGGATGTGGCGCGACGATCCGGCCCGGCAACGCGGGTCTCAAGTACAAGGCGCTGCGCAGCCCGGCGCTCGAGCAGCGGATCTACCGCGAGGGTTACCACCGTCACCGTCACGTACCACCCGCGCCGCGAGAAGCTCTACGAGCTGCACACGCAGATCGGGCCCAATTACTACGATGAGCTGATCGGCCCCGCCTTCATCACCCTCGTCGTATTTCAGGCGAACCGGGCGCATAGCCCGGACTTTCCGCGCCTGCTATGATGGATCATTGGCGGTCTGCACTGCTCCGTCGCTGTCTCCGACCCGGGCTCATCTCGATCGGCAGCTGTGCGAGCCGGGGGATCGCCGCCTCTGCGATGGCGAAGAACGCCGGGTCGAGCTCGACGCCGATGCTCTCGTAGCCGACCGCGAGCGCCGCGGCGATCGTCGAGCCGCCACCCATGAACGGGTCGAGCACGACGCCCTCGCCGAGCGGCAGCGCGGCGCGGACGACCTGCCGCATGAACGCCTGCGGCTTGAGCGACGGATGCGGGGAGATCGCGCGCTCGGCCGGCTGCGTCGGCGCCGACGTAATGACATCGCAAAACGGCGAATCGTCGGAGATCCGGCGCAGGCCGCCCGTCTTCCACCGGCGCAGGTTGTCCTGCACGCGCCCCTCGCAGGGCCGGCGAAACAGCCCCCACGGCTCCCAGCCCGAGCGCGGCATCACCGATACCTCCGGGAATTCTTCGTGCGCGTTCTTCGGGCGATCGCCCCCGCGAAGCGTCTGAACCAGGCGAATGACCTCACCGCGCTTCTCGAACCCCGCCGCCAGCAATGGCACGTAGATCTCCGTCGACAGCAGCGGGTTCGCGGCGAGGAACAGGTGACCGCCCGGCACCAGCACCCGCATCGCCCGCCCCGCGAACGCGGCGAAGAACGCCTGGAGTGCGCTGCGGTCGGCCGCACTGAGCACCGTGAAGCGCGGCAGCGGGGCCCGCTTGCACCCGTCGAGCGCCGGCGGGATCCTCCACACTCCTCCCTTGCCGCTGCGCAGCTTGGCCGTCTCGGGCGCAGTGTACTCGCGTAGACCATAGGGCGGGTCGGTGACGATCGCGTGCACCGAGCATTCCGGCTGCGCGTCCATCCACGCGAGACAGTCGGCCTGGTGCAGCCGATAACGGACCGGGGCCATCGGCGCGCACGTTAACACGAACTCGCCCGCCTCAGTACGCCAGCTCGACCACGAACTCGGCCGGCAGCGTCGGCTCGCCGACCACGCGTACGAAGCCAGCGGTGTCGCCCGCGACCTCGGCTCGCTCGACGCGGCAAGCCGGCGCGCAGCGCAGCTCGTCCATGAAGTGAAAACGCAGCGTCAGCGCCTGGGTGCCCGGCGCCGGCCGGGCCGCGCGCACGGCGATGCGATTGAGCCCGGCCTCCACCTCGCCGGCCCCATTTAAAAAGTAGCTGCCCCGCTTGCGCACGGTATAGACGCGATGCGCGCCGCCCTGGATGCCCGCGGACTCGAGGAGGTCCGTGCGCCGCTCGACCTCCGCGATATACGGATATGTCATTACCACGTGACTGACATTGTAACGCTCGAGGTACGCGGCGAGGCCGCCGCGATAACGCTCGTCGTCGGACTCGAAGTAGAACAAATTGGCGTCCTGGAAGATCATCCTGCGATCGTAGAATCCTCCCAAAATCGGCCAATCGCTGACCCAGCGCAGGTATTCGCCAAGCGGGTGATATTGGACCAACACGCGCCCGTGCTTCGGCTGTCCTTCGAGCCAGGTCGCCACCGCGGCGAAGTCCGGCGAGACCCCATCGAGGCGCGCGCTCGGCAGACTACGCGCGGCGTGACCCGTCGGCGCCGGCCCCGGGCTCAGCGCCGGCAGATAGGGCACCACCTGGTGATATACCCGCGGCAACACCAGCAACAATAACCCGAGCACCGCCCCGCGCGCGGCGCCGTGCAGCCCCCGCAGGCCCTCGCCCGCGCGCAGCAGCCACGGCCCCGCGAGCACCGTCGCCCACAGCACCATCGGCACCGCGAAGCGATACGGCTCGGTCGCCTGCACCCCCGGGACCAGCGCGCCGGCGTAGGTCAACCCGAGCAGCCACGCGAGCGTCAGCCCTCCGGTGAAGCGCCGCGGGTCCCCACGCCAATTCCACAGCGTCCCGAACGCCGCGATGACGACGAGCGCGCGCAACAGCGTGCGCTGCACGACGAAGCCGGTGCGCAGCGGGTCGACCAACAATTCCAGATAATCAAAGATCAGATACGGCGGCGTCGCCTGCCCGAGCCGCGCCGATGGAACGATCAACGCGCGGTGCTCGAGCGCCGGCACCAGCCAATCCACATTGACGAGCAACCCGAGCGCCGCCGCGGCCCACACCACGACGTGCCGCCGCGCCGGCGTCTGCCGCCACGCGCGGAGATACATGCCCGTCAACGGCACCACGAGGATCCCGAAGCTCCACACGTGCATGCGCAACACCAGCGGCA
>JAYUXQ010000706.1:0-10034 GCA_043752905.1 Nannocystis sp.
AGGCGACGCGGCGGGCGGTCGCGGCCGGCTTCGATATGATCGAGCTGCACATGGCGCACGGATATCTGCTGTCGAGCTTCATCTCGCCGCTGACGAATATACGTGACGATGAATTCGGCGGAGATATCGCGGGTCGTATGCGCTTCCCGCTGCGGGTTTTTAAGGAGGTGCGGGCGGCGTGGCCGGCGGACCGACCGATCTCGGTGCGGATCTCGGCGAGCGACTGGGTCGAGGGCGGCCTGACCGGCGACGACGCCGTCGAGGTCGCGCGCATGTTGCAGACGGCCGGCTGCGACCTCATCGACGTGTCCGCAGGGCAGACGACGCCGCTCGCAAAGCCGGTGTACGGCCGCATGTTCCAGACCCAGTTCTCGGACCAGATCCGCAACACGCTCGGCATTGCGACGATCGCGGTCGGCAACATCCAGGACTGGGATCAGGTCAACACGATCGTCGCGTCGGGTCGCGCCGACCTGTGCGCGCTGGCCCGCCCGCACCTCGTCGACCCGCACTTCACGCTGCGCGCCGCGCTCGAGCAGAACTACAGCGGGCCGGGGGCGGTGTGGCCCCCGCAGTACCTCGCCGCCGCGCCGCGGTGAGGCGGTCGTTCCTCAGTCAGCGCCCTGCGTGGCATCGACGCCGGCCGCGTGGATGTACGCTGTACGGGGCCTCGACGCGATCATCTCCTGCGTGTCGGTGTCGGAGGTGATGAGGCTCTTGCAGGCGCCGCGGCTGATCTGCTTTGGCTTCGAGCCAATCACGACGACGCGGTAGTCCGGCAGGTAATCTGCAACGGCAGGATACCCTCCGAGGCATCTCGAACGCCGATCATGCTCCGTCAACATCGATACGAAAGACTTGAAGCCGCTGTGAGCAAGCTACTCGCGAAGTTCATTGCTATATTGTTCTCGATCGACCTCTACGCAATCAACGCCATGGATGCGCTCGCATATATCGTCGGTACGGAAAATAGCGCATCGCTCATGGACAACGTATTCCTGGTCAGTCCCATATGGCGTCGCGAAGGTGTGATATTCACATTTGCCAAACTGGTCAGGAAATGCAAAATACCAGCGAGAGGAAAGACCTGCCTGTCCATCCAGGATAGAAATTGATGCGCGTCGCGGTGAGCAAGAGTCCTGAACAAAACATAAAATGATGGCATCTAGAGCAGGACACTCACCTGCGAGATTACCACAGCGCTGTTGGGTCTCCTCCCCGCAATCAACGAAGGTTTCTCCTGTTCTCCGCTCGAAATCCGCGATGATAGTATCTAGATCGGGATAGCGCGGCTCACAGGCTGCCAGCAGTCCCAGGATAAGTAGGTCCATGAGCTTTAGTGGGATCACTGCGGGCCTCCTCACTGCGGGGGTTTACCTCTCTTGGGGGGCTTACCCTCTACAGTCAAGGCCCATTCTGGCGGCGCGGGTAGAGCGCACAGTCCAAACTGAGGATCTATACGCGCCGCGCTCGAGCAGAACTACAGCGGACCGGGGGCGGTGTGGCCCCCGCAGTACCTCGCCGCCGCGCCGCGGTGAGGCGGTGAGTCGGCGGCTTCTCGTCCGTTCGCGCCCTGCGGGTCCGACGGCACCGCGCTCACGGAGCGACCGCCACCTCGAGGTCGATCGGCACCGCCGCGACGCCGACGATCGTGCGGCCGGCGGCCTCGGCGGTCGTCGCCGTCGCGCGCCGCAGCCCGCCGAGCCCGGACGAGCCGGGGGGCAGCAGCGCGACGACCTCGGCGGGCACGACAAACGACCCGTCGTCGGCGACGATCTTACACATTTGTGATGTGATAGGTGTGGTCACCTAGAGGGCCCTACGAGCCCGAATTCGAGGGTTTGTCTCGAGACAGACCTGGATCGCGACAAAATCGGGACAGGATCGGGCCGAGACCCGGGGATCTCGCCGCCGCGCATGTGCCCGTGCAAGGGCTCGTAGGGGTGGCCCCGCCGACAGCCGCGGGGCCGGAGTTGGTCGACTTTGCCCGCTGTCTCGGTGCCTATTGGACCTGGCCTTCGGACCAGGTTGGCCGTCCCCCACAGCAGGCCCGTGTCCAAGTACATACCTCGCAGGTTCGAGCCCGCGTTGTGTTCCAGTGCCAGAGAGCCCGCGCCGCCCGCGGGGCGCGGCTCTGTTATCATGCGCCGATGCCGATTCGTTCACCGGTTGCGATCGTGCTGGCGGTCGCGGTGGCGTGCGCCCCGAAGCCGGGCGCCGAGACGCTCGACGGCGGGTCGACCTCGGGCGAGGCGACCGGTGGAGACACCGGCGAGCCGACAGGTGGCCCGACGGACGGATGGGTCCCGCCGCTCGACTGCGAGAATCCTGGCGAGTGGAGCCGGAAGTTCGGCGGTCCGACCAATGACACCGTCCAGGGCCTGGCGGTCGACGCCGCGGGGAACATCTACGTCGGCCTCGACCTGCGCAACCTCGGCGAGAGCGCGCCGGTGCAGTTCGGCGGCTTCGAGATCGTCCCCGGCGAGCTCTCGAACATCGTCGTGCTCAAGCTGTCGAGTTGTGGCGAGGTCCTGTGGGCCAAGCAGTTCGGCGGGCCGGGCGACCAGTACATGTGGACGCTGACTGCCTGCGGCGACGGCGTCGTGTTTCAGGCCGAGGCCGAACCGGGCACCCTGGACCTCGGCGATGGCCCGATCTCCGAGCGGGTGTTCTTCGCCGCGCTCGACGGCGCGGGTGGGCTGCGCTGGACCCATCCGGTGCCGACCTCGAGCCCCGAGGCGTGGTTGTTGGTCGCCGACATGGTCTGCGACGCCGAGGGTCGGCTGGCCATGACCGGCAGCCATGAGTACGGGTCCGTGGATCTCGGCGGCGGTCCGCTGGACAAGGACGACGGGTTCGTCGCGCGATTCGCAGCCGACGGCACATTCCTGTGGTCCCGCGACTTCGGCTCGCCGAGCCGCGGCTTCGGCGTGGCGTACACGCCGACCGGAGACGTCGTCGTCACGGCCGACGTCGACGACACCGTGGACCTCGGCGGTGGACCGCTCGGGCCCGACGCCGGGGGTGTCCTGCTGGCGAAGCTCGACGGCACCGGCGCGCACGTGTGGAGCGAGCGCCTCGGCGGCAGTGGGATCAACGGCCCAAGTGCGCTCGCCGTCGACAGCCAGGGCCGGATCACCGTTGGTGGCGTCTTTATCGACGAGATCTCGCTCGGTGACCAGACCTACACCAACGTCTTCCCCGAGTCCGTTCCCGAGGTCGACGGCACCCTCCGCGACGGGTTCCTGGTGACGACCGACCCGGACGGGGTGTTGCAGTGGTCGCTCCACCTCGGCTCGATGTACGACGACGACGTCACGCAACTGGCTTACGACAAGAACGACGTGTTGATCGTCAGCGGCCTGGTCGACAGCGTCTTCGCGGTGCGGGCCTTCGTCGACGCGCAACCGACCTGGAAGTGGTCCGCGTCGGGCCTCTATCAGGTGTACGCAGAGCTGTCCGGTGATGACGCGGTGGTCCTCATGCCGTGGATCGGGTACGGCGCCGCGTTCGGCGACCCGTACGACGATGATCCCAACTCCGACGTGTGGGTCGCCGCGATCCTGCGGTGACGCTACCGCTCACCGCGCGGTGACCATGCCCGGACCTGCGCCGCAGCGGCGTAACAGAGATGCCGTCGCGCACAACGAGGAGTGTGTCGCCTGCCACGGGGACGTCGCAGCCGAGTGGCAGGGGTCGTTGCACCGCGAGGCGTACACCGCCCGCGAATTTCAGCATGCGTTGCGAAACGAGCCGTTGTCGGTGTGTCGCGGGTGTCATGCGCCCGAGGCGGACCCGCGGCGTCCGGAGCCCGCGCTCGCGGCGATCGGTGTAGCCTGCGTGACTTGTCACGTGCCGGCCGGCGACGAGGTCCTGTCGGCGCGCGAGCAGGGGGCGCCGTTGACGGCGCCGCACCCGGTACGTCGAGAGGCTGCCTTCGCAGGAGCGGGCGCGTGCGCGGGCTGTCACGAGTTCACCTTCTCGGATCGCCGACCTGTCCCCGAGTACATGCAGACGACGATCCGCGAGCACGCCGTGTCGTCGCGGCGCGACCGCAGCTGCGCCGACTGCCACATGCAGCGCGCCGCCGACGGTCATCGCACGCACGGCTTCGCGGCCTCGCGGGACGCGGCGTGGATGCGCAGCGTCGTCACCGTGTCCGCCGTTCGACCCATGGCGGACCGCGTGGAGGTGACGCTCGACCTGCGCGAGGATCGGGTCGGTCATGCGTTCCCGACCGGCGATCTGCTGCGTCGCCTGGCGATCACCGTCGAGGTCGCCCGCGCGGGCCCTCGCCGACCGCAGCGGCGGTATCTCGCGCGACACTGGACGACCGCGCGCTTCGCTGGCGGCCCACCGGTGCGCAGCGAGGCGAGCGACGACCGCCTCGGCGTCGGCGAGGATCCGCGCACGCTGGTGTTCGAGTTGAGCGCCGCGGACGCGAAGCAGGCGGTCCGCTGGCGCGTCGACTACGAACGCGTCGAAGCGATCGTCGGTCCGAGCGAACATGGTGCCATCGTCGTCGGAAACATCAACCTCGGCGAAGGCAGCTTGCCACCCGTTGCGCAGGAGGGGACATGACACGAACCGGCCTCTATCTTATTGCGACTGCTGTGACCTCGTGTCTCGTCCCAGATCCGGCTGGCACGTCGGGCCTGCCTGCCGGCACGACGACGACCATGACGTCCACGAGCGTCTCGACAACCACGACGGCGCCGACGAGCACGACCGCTGCAAGCACGAGCACCGGCACGGGCACGGGTCCTACCGAGCCAAGCAGCACGAACATGGAGGGGATGAGCTTCATCCCCGATGTCCCGGAGCCGGACCCTTCGTATCCGCCGTACCCGCCGCCGCCATGCCAAGTGGACGAGGACTGTCGTCAGCCCGGCAACGTGTGTGTCGACCTCTACCCGGACGGGCCCGAGTACCAGGGCAGTTGCCTCAAAGTATTCGATGACGCGCTGTACGGCTGCGACGTCTCGCTGCAGGACTGCCCGGAGGACTACAAGTGCGTCCACCCATGGTCGTTTTACGGCGAAGGGTTCGCCGGGGCCTGCGTTCCGCTGTCACCGACGCCGGTCGACCTCGCCGGCCCATGCAGCGTCCTCGACCCGTATCTGACCCTCGACGAGGACGGCAACTACCTCATCTACCCCGACGACTGCCCGGCAGGCTCGCAATGCTGGATGCCCGGGGGCCGCTGCACGACCCTGTGCATGGAGGCGAATTTCGGGTACGGCGAGTGTCCACTGCCGGACCACTACTGCGGCAGCATGCGTGACGGCGTGTTTTGCATCGAGATATGCGACCCACTCTTGCAGGACTGTCCCGAGGGCGACACCTGCGTCTTTCACGACTACTTGGCCCCACCCGGCTGCTTCCTCGACTACAGCGAGGACGAGGGCCAAGCCTTCGACCCTTGCTACGACTCGCGGCTCTGCGATCCCGGCCTGGCGTGCATCGGCTCGCTGTCCGCGAAGGAGTGCGACCCGAATGAACAGGGCTGCTGCTCACCGTACTGCGACCTCGACCAGCCGGCGGCGTGCCCTGGTGTCGGCCAAGGGTGTGTCACGTACTTCGAGCCGGAGAGCATTCCGCCGGGCTACGAGAACATCGGTGTATGCAGCGTGCCCCCGTGACCACCTACCGTGACAGGAAGATGCACGCGATGACCCGGTCGCCACGCCGCCGTGAATCCTGCGCTCACGCCACGAAGCCCTGCTCGAGCGCGTTGCCGATGCGGCTGACGCAGCGACAGCTGGCGGCGTCCATGTGCGAAGGCAAGCGCTTTAAGGGGCTCGACGAGCCGGGATTCGGAGAGCTGTCTCGAGACAGCCGGTCGCGCGATGCTCTTACGGTCTACCGCAGTGTCAGCCGGACTCGGACGTGCCCGGCTGTCTCGCTGACGGGGAAGCGGACGGGCTTGAGACTCCGCACCGCGCAACCATGCCAGGACTTCGGACCGTCAAGATCCAAGGCGTGGAGGTCGAGCGCCGTGACGATGCCGCGGCCGCGAACGATGTCGAGGTCCGCGGTCACGTGGCGCGGGACGTCGGTACACGTGCGGAGGCTTGGCACGGCGCGCTGTGCCGCCTTCAGTGCTTCGGCCTCGGTCACAGCTTCACGGCGGACGGTCTGCGGGGGCGCGTCACGCTTCGGATCCTGGCCGAGTAGCGGAGCGGGCGAAGCATCGTCCGGGCCGTGCGGCGCAGCGGGCGCAGGAAGGGCTCCAGCAGGCCCTCCAAGCCGTCGAAGGCCAAGGCGGCGCCCAAGAAGGCCACCTCGAAGCCCTCCAGCAGGCCCCAGGCCAAGTCCGAGGCCCAAGTCCGTCGGGAAGTCCGACTCCGTGCCCGACGAGCCGATGGCATCGCCGCCGCCGACATCGCGGACCTCGTCCCCGGGAAGCCGGAGGTACGCACCGACTTCCTCAACGGCATGATCGCAGACGGCATCCTCGAGAAGCGCGGGAAGTCGAAGGCGACCCGCTACTTCCTGGCGAACAAGCCCGACAAGGAGCCGGTCAAGAAGCCGCCGCCAACGCCGACGACGCCGGCCAAGTCGCTGCCGAAGACTGACCAAGAGCTGAACGCGGCCATTCTCGAGATTCTCGCCGACCGACAAGAGCACAAGGCGGCGGACTTCTACGGCCTCTGGCCGACGCTCGATGAGGCTCGGGAGGATTTCCGGCGGATCATCGCCTTCCTCGTGTTCATCCAAAATATCGTCAAGACCGGGAAGGGGTCCGGGACGCGCTACAAGCTCGCTGAAGAGCTTGATCCCACCTCGACCGCGGCCGCCTCCGAGCCGACGCCGGTGCCGACGACGACGATCGACGATGAGACCGTCTGGAACCGCATCTGGGAGCTGCAGGGCAAGCGCGAGGAGGGCAGCGTGACCGCGGACCAGCTCTACGACCTGTGGCCCGACCTGAAGACCGCCAAGCGCTCCTACAAGCGGCGGCTGAACTCCCTGGTTGCCGATGGCTGGGTCGTGAAGATCGGCGAGGGCCGTACGATGAGCTACCGCGCTCTGGAGAACCAGACGAACGAGTAGCAGCTCGACGAACGGGAGCCGCCCCAAGCCGGTGAAGACCTGGGCGGCTTCTTCTCGGGATCGTCGCTATGGAGAGGGCGACCCTCGACTTGCTCGCATGCTTTCCACACAAGACAGCACCCGACGTGCGTCTCTGACATGTAGCTGCGAAGCAGCCTGGGATATCACCTTTATGGGATTTCGAGTGTAATCCGCGAGATTCCGGTCTACTCGTAGGCGCTTGAGCGTTTCACCAATCTGTTTGTGCTCCCTGCATTTTGGGAGCTTGGTCGTCGCGTACTCGAGGAGGGCGGAGTGCACTTTCTCATTGGGGGGATTGAAATTCGCATCGTAGTCGCACACGTAATCTTTCACAACATGAAATGCCGCATAATACGCACGGCTCGTGCTCGAGCGCCAGCAGGCTTCCGCTTTATTATCAGATGAGGGGCGCCCCGCAAGCTCTTCCGCGAGTTCAAGGAAAAGGGTCCAGTCAAACATCGACCAACTCGAAATCGATCACGAGGGTAGGCACGGTTCGCTCGAACCACCATTCCACGTCAAATGAATCACGCTGTTTCATCGCCTCATCAGGAGGTGACGAGGTCTGGACATGCAACACCGCAAATCTGGTTCCCTCCTCGGGATCCACCTGCCCTTGGAGGGTCATTTGGGCATCTGGACCAAATCGCTTGTTGAGCTCCCGACGTGCAAAATGAATCACGCCGGGCAGGTGGCGGCTTGTCTGGAAAATCCCGGGCAGCACAGCGTCTTCTTGCCGAGTGATGTCCTTATCCTGGATGATGTCTTCGACCTCATTGACAAAGGAGGGACTGAAATACTGCTCAAGCAGCGAACTGCGAATCAGCTTATTATGAGAACCATCAAAGGAATCGCGCCATGGTGACTCTCGATGGGTGCGCAAGTGAAGATCCCAAGCATTGAAGTGCGAAAGATCCGCGAACACATCGTCAACGAAGAGCTTGTATTCTTCCGGAATTATCTTGGGGTCCCATCCAGTGGGCGCCGGAATGGACGCGTGCGTGAAAGACTTGTATTGGTGATACAAGTCCTTCACCACAGGACCATACTTCCAAGCCTCGATAGGCTCGGGAAACAAGGGTTGCCCGAACATGGCCAGATGGTAGCCTTGCGCGTAGTAGAGCAGCTTCTGGAGCTTGAGGTTCGAGATGGAACTCGACTCGCCAGATGCACCTCGAGCCAACGTGAGAAAGTAGTTGGCGATGTCTGTGGCGGAGGGCATGGGTCTTCTTGGCGCACCACCTTGCTTCTGGACTGAACGCTTGTCAAGGCGGACATGGAGCCAAAACGGTTCGCAAGAGAGTCTGGCGTCTAAGAAAACAGAATCGCTCACCCTGCTGCCACCTCTGGTCCTCTTTCCTCAAGGGGGGCAATTCTGAGCCAACGCGCGAAGGCTCCCTTGGCGCCCACCCCGCCTCAGGCCTCAAGAGCCCCCGGGTAAACTCTTCTCACATACTCGACCGGCCCTTCGCAGAAAGGCTTCTTCCTCTGCTCTGGGGTTGCGCCGTCGTACCAACCTTCCGGAGCTGGAATGGGCTGCTTGTTGTTCCGGTAGTCGAGGTAGAGCTTGCTCAGGTGTGTTTTCAGGGGCTCGGGCTTCTCATACGTCATCACGAGATACGAAGGCTCGGATTGGTACAGCGTCTTGTGCTTTACGAGAGCCGCAGAGATCAGCTGAACCCGCTCCCAGTGCTCCGAAAGAAGGTTGAATGTTTGCCAGCGAAAATCCGCAATGTCAGGCCACAAGCTCGACGGGGTCTTTTTTCGGAGTGCCTCGATACGAGCGGCGTCACCATGCCCTCCGTCCCGAAAAGCTTGTGGGACGGCGTGGGCCAGTTCTTCTCGAAAATCGGCCTCGCTGGGAGGTGATTTGGAGTGCCGACGGAGGATTCGTCCGACGCCCTCCGCCATGATCCCTCCTAAATAGTAGTGCAACACGGAACTCAAAGGGGCGTCTTCAAGCCGTCTCAAGAAAGTGGAACCACCATCGTCACCACGGGGCTCAATCGTAACCCAGATGGGGCTCGTCAAGATGCCCGTGCTGTACGCCGCGACAAAGTGCCCTGCTTCATGGTCCGCCCGCGACTGCTCGTTCTCGGTGCTCTTCGTTCCCGCCATAAGGCAAGCGAACGCCCGAGAGCATCGAAAGTCAACTGGATTTGCCGCCCGGAATACGAGGCGAGCCCATGTGGATCTTGTCGATGGTCACCGTCGTGTTCGTCGTCGACGACGTGCTCGCGTCGTAGGTGTTCGAGCCTCCGTGCCCAGCGACCTGGGGGTGATGGCCGGGACTGCGGCGGGTCAGGACCACCACGGTCACCACGATCGCCACCAAGGATGCGGCGAACACCACGGCGAAGATCACCAGGGGCCAGAACAGCGGATCGACTTGCTCGGAGGAGGTCACGCCCGCGAAGATCTGATCGCGCGCATCAACCGTCTACAACGAAGGCCGAAAAAGTGGACCTCTTGGAGCTGGGAGTCAACTAAAAAGTAACGATGTGAAAAAGCGGCAAAGGGTGGCCTGGAGCGGCGATAATCACCGTTCTGATGTAGTTTTTGCACCGCTATCCCATCGCCATCAGAACAGCGTTCGGAGATTTGTCTCGGACGCAAATTCCGTACATTTTAGAGATCATCTCCTTCGGAGCGCCCGCTACTGCAGTTCTCCCCCGCCCAGGGTGGCGAGCGCCGATCAGCTCGCCGATCATGTCGGCGCCTACTTCCTCGTAGACGGGCCAGTCGTGCCTCGCGACCTTGAGGTCGGCTCGCAGCTTGGAACCGATCCCCGGGTCGTTGAGCAACCGCGTGACGATGAGCTGCCGGCCGCTGGCGGACTCGGGAGTTGACGGGGTCGGAGTGCTGTCCATCGTCGCCAAGCCTGCCACAACCCTGCGCCGAGAGGTCCCCCCGCGTGCCCTGGGAGCTTCCAGCCGCCCCGCCAGTGCGATACAAGA
>JAYUXQ010000707.1:0-4078 GCA_043752905.1 Nannocystis sp.
CTCGAAGGTATTCAAGGATGTATACGGCGTGGCGCTGAGCGATACCTTCGTCGACTTCGAGGATTATCCGTCATGCACGATGTGGAATAACCGCATCGCCTTGTTCGAGTGCGCCTCTCCTGAGGTGCCCTGGGACGGCGATAACTGGCGTGCGACGAGCCCGCTGGCGTGTGATAGCCCTGATGTTCTCGGGCCGGTACCCGACGGCGATAACATGCTGATCTGGACGACACGCACGGTCGAGATCCAGAGCGACGGGGAGTACCAAGCAACGGTGAAAGGAGATGTCGCTGGCAGCGCTGGGGCTCGTATTACGCGCTGTGCATCCTGTTGGGACAGTGTGGACGCCCAGGTGCATGTCGGGCAGTCTCGCACGCTGACGCTCACGGCCGGCCGGTACGGCGGCGATCAAAATCCTGTGCGCCGCACGGCGGACCTTCGACGCGAGCCGAGACTGGCATCTGACAGAGACGGTCGATGTCTTCGCAGCCGGGGCCCTCTGTGGGGATGATGCCGAGGATCACGACCGAATCGGGGTCGCCGTGCTTGGCGTCGCGCACGGCGGCCGCCCACGTGGCGGGAGTGCCTACGTATGAGCTCACAGCGCCGCCCTCCTGGTCGTACGCATGGGTGATGAGCGTCACCATGAGCAGCGCGTCGTCGCGGAGGAAGCCGTCGTTACAGCTTCCCTCGTCGTTCATCCACGGCTGGACCGCGGCCGCCAGTGTCTGGCCCATCCGCTGATCGCCGCTCGTCCCGACCTGCGCGGCGCATGCGAAGGTGCCCTTGAGGTCCGTCTGGTTCTTCACCATATAACGGCGTCCGCCGTCGATCGCCTCGCGGCGCCGAGTCCTGACCGGCGATTTAGCCGGCCTTGCTCTCCCTGGCCCACGAGTCGCGCAGCGAGATCGTGCGGTTGAACACTCGCAGCGCCGGGGTCGAGTCGGGGTCGACGCAGAAATAAGCGAGGCGCTCGAATTGTACGCGGGTGCCGGGCGCGGCGTCGGCGAGGCTCGGCTCGACGAACGCGCCACGCACGACCGCGAGCGCCCCGGGATCGATGTTGTCGGTGAAGTGCCCGCCCTCGGGGACGTCACCGGGATTTTCCTTTTTAAATAGACGGTCGTACAGCCGGGCCTCGATCGGCAGCGCGTGCGCGGCGGACAGCCAGTGGATCGTGCCCTTGACCTTGCGGCCATCGGGCGCGTTGCCGCTGCGGGTCGCCATGTCGAGCGTACAACGCACTTCACGGACCGCCCCGGACGCGTCCTTGACCACCTCCTCGCAGCGGACGATCCCGACGTGACGCAGGCGGACCTCCTTGCCCGGGCTCAGGCGAAAGTAACCCTTCGCGGGCACCTCCATGAAGTCGTCGTGCTCGATGTACAGCGACCCCGAGAGCGGCACCTTGCGAGACCCGCGAGACGCGTCGTCGGCGAAGTAGGGCGCGTCGATCCACTCGACCTGTCCCTCGGGCCAGTTGGTCAGCGTGACCTTGAGCGGGCGCAGCACGCCCATCACGCGCGGGCTGGTCGCGTTGAGGTGCTCGCGCACGGCGTGCTCGAGCAAGGTGACGTCGACGGTGCTGTTGTGCTTCGACACGCCGACCCGCTCGCACAGGGTGCGCAGGGCCTCCGGGGTGTAGCCGCGGCGGCGCATGCCGCTGAGCGTCGGCATGCGCGGGTCGTCCCAGCCGTGCACGTGGCCGCCCTTGACCAGCTCGAGCAGGCGCCGCTTGCTGAGCATGGTGTACGTGAAGTTGAGCTTGGCGAACTCGATCTGCTGCGGGTGACAGGGGACCGACAGCTGGTCGAGGATCCAGTCGTAGAGCGGGCGGTGGTCCTCGAACTCGAGGGTGCAGATCGAGTGCGTGATGCCCTCGATCGCGTCCGAGACGCAATGCGCGTAGTCGTACATCGGATACACGCACCAGGCGTCGCCGGTGCGGTGGTGGCTCGCCTTCTTGATGCGATAGATCGGCGGGTCGCGCATGTTGATGTTCGCCGAGGCCATGTCGATCCTGGCGCGGAGCACATGCTCGCCGTCGGCGAACTCGCCGGCGCGCATGCGGGCGAACAGGTCGAGGTTCTCCTCGACGCTGCGCCCGCGGTACGGGCTGTCGACGCCCTTCTTGTGGAAGTTGCCGCGATACTCGCGGATCTGCTCGGCGCTGAGGCTGCACACATAGGCCTTGCCGGCCCTGATCAGCTCGACCGCGTAGTCGTACAGCTGTTCAAAATAGTCGCTGGCGAAGTACAGGTGCTCGCCCCAATCGAAGCCCATCCACTTCACGTCGGCCTTGATCGCCTCGACGTATTCGAGCTCCTCGACCGCGGGGTTGGTGTCGTCGAAGCGCAGGTGACAGCGACCCGCGAATTCGATCGCGCCGCCGAAGTTCATGCAGATCGACTTGGCGTGTCCGACGTGCAGGTAACCGTTGGGCTCCGGCGGAAAGCGCGTGACGACCCGCCCGCCGTTCTTGCCGGCCTGCTGGTCCGCAGCCATCCGCTCCTTGATGAAGTTGGGCGGCTGGTCGTTCGGGACTTGCGTCGGCTCGGTGGTCATGACGGCCAGATCCCTATCCCACGCCGGTGCAGGGGTCAATTGCTGGCCCGGCCTAAAAGTTGCCGGCGCGGGGCGCCCGTGCCAGCGTCGGCCCGTGACGGCCACTCAGCCCCAGGCTCCCGTGACCCGCGCCGCCAGCGTGCGCGGCTGGATCGGCGAGCACGCGTACTTGATCCTCGCGGCCGGAGCGGCGCTGGTGTTGACGCGCACGGTCGAGTTCTCGCCGCCGCCGGTGGTCCGCGTCGACGCCTCGGCGCACGGCGGGGTGGTCGGTGGCTTGCCGGTGCAGGACTTCTCGGGCGACCTGCGAAGCCCCCGCGTCGCCCAGATCAAGGCGACGCTGCGGCGCTACGACGACCCGGACCTCGCGGTCGCCGCCGACAGCCACGCGTACGACGAGCAGGGCGAGGTGCTGTCCCAGCCGGTGGTGACGACGCCGCTGGGCACCGGCGCGGCGATCGAGCAGACGATCCGCCTCGAGCGCGGTGACCTCCAGCTCGACCTCCGGATCTTCGCGACCCCGCGCCTGGCTCCCGCGGCCGGCCAGGCCGAACCGCTGACGCGACTCGAGCACGAGATCTCGATCCACAGCCGCCGCGAGGGCTGGAGCGGCAGCAAGCGGAGGATCCACCTCGACACGCGCGGCACCCTCGATGATGTCGAGGCGCACGGCCATCGCCTGGTGTTCTCGGTCGACGGCCACCTGTTTAGCCTCGACCTCGAGCTGCACCGCCCGCTCGGCCGGGTATAATGACCCGCCGCGCGCGCGCGGCGAGGCGAGCCATGATTCACGGGACGGCTGCGATCGCGCTTGCAGGGGTGATGGGCGTGGCGCCGGTCGAGACGCCCGCGTCCGAGGTCGGACCCGTGGTGACGCCGCCAGGCGCCCGGGAGGGCCCCGCGGAGGCACTGCGACCGGAGCCCGCGGTCACACCGGAGCCCGCCGAAGTGGTCGCGCCCGTGCCCGGGCCGGTGGTTGCGCCCGGGCCCATGCCCGGGCCGGTGGTGCTCGTCGACATCCCGACCCCCCAGGAGCTGCGTCCGGCGCCGCCGCGGTGGGACGGTCGCGGCCTGCTGATCGCGGCCGGTGTCATGGGTGGCATCAACATCGGCCTGGGCGCTGCGCGGCTCGGGCTCGGGCTCGGCGAGGTCACGGCGCAGAAGGAGCACGCGCGCCTGATGTTGACGGCGGTCGCCACACCGATCGACCTGGCAGCGGGCATCGGCCTGGCGGCGGCCGGCGGATACTACCGCGGCCGCCACGACGGCTACCGCACCGCCTATGACCTCCGGCCCAAGAACAACTCGAAGGCGTTCACCAGCAGCGGCGTCATCTTGTTGGTGATGGGCGCGGTCGCGTGGGCTTGCGCCTGGACCCCCTGGCAAGGCGACCCCACCCTCGATGCCCGCGGCAACGGTTCGCTCGTGGTCGAAACAGCCGGCAGCCTGCTGCTCATGGGCGGCTCGGGGCTGGTCGCGTACGGGGTGTCGTGGAACAAGCACGCGACGCTGT
>JAYUXQ010000708.1:0-4073 GCA_043752905.1 Nannocystis sp.
GCTGGGATGTTGCGGGCTGGGATGTTGCGGGCTGGGATGTTGCGGGCTGGGATGTTGCGGGCTGGGATGTTGCGGGCTGGGATGTTGCGGGCTGCGGGATGGCCGGTGCGGTGCCGACGACGGTCGACTCCTGCGAGGGCGGCGGGGTCCTTGCCTCGGCGGTCGGCTTCGGGCCGGGGGGCTGCGTCGGGTTCGGGATGAACACGGCAGGCACGGGCTGTTGCATGACCGGATGCCCGTAGGGGGCAGCGTTCATGGCGCTGGCGGGCAGCACGACGGCGGGTCGCGGGGTCGAGACCGGGGCACCGCCGGGCATGAGTACCGCGGAGGGTTGCAGCACGGCGGACGGGCGCAGCACGGCGGACGGCTTGATCGACCCGCTCGAGGTGCTCGCCGAACTCGCCGAACTCGCCGAACTCGCGGTGCTCGTGCTGCTCGCGGCGGTCGGCGAATTCGTGGCGCTCGTGCTGTCGGGAGCGCTCGATGAATGGCTCGCGGGCGGCTCGGCGATGGTCGGGGCGGGGATGTGCGGGACGGGGATGTGCGGGACGGGCACGGGCTCGGGCGCACGGGGCAGCTCGGTCAGGCCGCTGGCGACCGTGTGCGCGCCCGAGGCCGACGCCTTGTTGCGGCCGGGCACGGTGTTTCCGCCGGGGGCACCGGGCGTGACGGATCGCGGGATCACGACGGAAGGCTGGGCCACGCTGCCAGATTGGGACAGGACCGCGGCGGGTGCCACGATGAGCGAGCCCGATGCGGACGCGGAGCCGGTGCCGGTGATCGTCCGCTGAATCGAGAGCAGCGACGCGTCAGGCTCGGGAGGGGCCGCAGGGGCCGGTGCGCTCGCGGTTTGCGACGCGGTCACCGTTGGGGGCACGCGGGCAGGGGCGGGGCCCGCGGCGGAGGCCGGGAGTGTGACGGCCGCGGCACGGGGGGCGACGGGCGGGGCCGGCGCTGGGTCGGCCATCGGGATGCCGTAGTGCTTCGAGATCGCGGCGCGGATGATGCGGAGCGGCGCGACGGCGCGGACCAGGTACGCGCCGGTGTGCGCCGAGATGGCGTCGACGGCTCGCATGTCCGTGGGGTCGACCATCGCGATCGTGAGGTTGCCGGTCTCGTCCGCGGAGATCGGGAGCACGGCGAGCTTCTGCGCCAGTTCGGCGGGGATCCGCAGCAGGGCGCCCTTGTCGACGGTATCGAGTACCGACGCGCCGACGCGTGGGATCATGAGCTTGCTGTGGAGGAACGAGACGACGCTGTCCTCGTCGATGACCCCGAGCTCGAGCAGGGACTCGACGAACGAGAGCTTGCGCTCCGCGCTGCGGACCTGCACGGCGACGAGTTGATCGTCCGAGAGCAGGCCCGCCCTGACCATCATGGTTCCGAGGAGACTCAAGCGCCGATGATGATTCATCGCCGGCGCCGCGCCGTCAACGGGGCGACACCCCTTCGCGCGAAGGGCGGCCGCTCGGGGGGTTGGGCCGCGGGTGGGAGGCCGCGGCCGCGGGCGACTTCCCGGGATCCGTGACCTGAACGACGCGCAGGGCCCGATCGGCGCGTCGGCGAGGCGAGATAGCCCGCGCGCGCCGTGCTATACGGGCCCGCGGGTGCGCTACCTCGACCACAACGCGACCACCCCGCTCGATCCGCGGGTCCGGGACGCTGTTATCGCGGCGCTGTCGGACGATCGACTGCAGGCCAACCCGTCGAGCGTGCACGGGCCGGGGCAGCGGGCGCGCGCGGTGGTCGAGCAGGCGCGCCGGGCGGTGGCGCGGGCAGTCGGGGCGGCGGCGCTGGAGCTGACCTTTACGTCCGGCGGCACCGAGGCCGCTAATATGGCGATCCTCGGCGCTGCGCGGGCGTTGCGGGCCGCGGGGCGTCCGGCGGGGGTGTTGACGACGGCGCTCGAGCACCCGGCGGTGCTCGGGGCCGCGCGGGCGCTCGCGCAGGAGGGCCACCCGTGGCTGCTATTGCCCGTGGACGGGCACGGGCGCGTGGATGCCGGGCAGCTGCGGGGGCTGTTGCATGCGCATCCCGAGCTCGGCCTGGTCTCGCTGGCGGCGGTCAACCATGAGCTCGGCAACGTTTATGACGTCGCGGGGCTGGTGCGGGTGGTGCGCGAAGCCGCACCACAGGCGCTGGTCCACTGCGACGGTGTGCAGGCCCTCGGGAAAATTCCGGTGGATCTCCACGCGTGGGATCTGGATCTGCTCTCGCTGAGTGCCCACAAGATCGGCGGGCCCAAGGGGGTCGGGGCGCTGGTCCATCGCCGCGGACTGGCCCTCGCGCCGCTGTTGTATGGCGGGCCGCAGGAGCGCGGGCGTCGGCCGGGCAGCGAGGCGGTCGCGTTGATCGCCGGCTTCGGCGTCGCGGCCGAGGTGGTCACGCGCGAGCTCGCGGATCGCCGCGCACACGCCTCGGCGCTGACTCGAAGGTTGCGCGCGGGACTCGGGGCTCTGGCGTCGGTGACGATCCACGGCGACCTCGAGAGCCACGACGGCGTGACCGTCAACGCCGGCTTCGCGGGCTGCGATGGGCAACTGCTGTTGATCAACCTCGACCTCGCCGGCTTCGCGGTGGCGACCGGGGCGGCGTGCTCCTCGGGGTCGCTCGAGCCCTCGCCGGTGCTGCTGGGGCTCGGGATGCCGGCCTCGCAGGCGCGGTCGGCCCTGCGGATCTCGGTCGGCACGCGGACCCGCGAGGCGGACATCGACGCGTTGCTCGAGGTACTGCCGGAGCTGCTCGGGCGCGTGCGCGGGGCCGCGGTCGACGACGCCGACTGGCGGGAAGTGAGCGTCGCGTGAGGATCGTGTGCGCGATGTCGGGGGGCGTCGACTCGTCGGTCGCGGCGGCGCTGCTGGTCGAGGCCGGGCATGACGTCATCGGCCTGACGATGCGCCTCTACGATGCCAGCGCGGCCGAGCGTCGCGGACGCGGCGGGACCTGCTGCTCGCCCGCGGAGATCGATCAGGCGCGTGACGCCTGCGCGCGCCTCGGGATCCCGCACTACACGGTCGACGAGCGGGCCCGCTTCGCGGACGCGGTGATCGACGACTTCGTGCGCAGCTACGCGAGCGGCCGGACGCCGAACCCGTGCGTCCGCTGCAACGAGCACGTCAAGTTCGGGCCGCTGCTGGCTCGCGCGCGCGCCCTGGGGGCCGAGGCGCTGGCGACCGGGCACTACGCGAGGGTGGAGGACGGCGCGCTGCTGCGGGCCGACGACGCCGGCAAGGATCAGAGCTACTTCCTGTTCGCTATGGGCCTGCCGACGCTGGCGTCGCTGCGCTTCCCGCTCGGCACCTGGCACAAGGACCAGGTGCGAGAGAAGGCCCGCGCGCTCGGCCTCGCCAACGCGGACGCGCCCGACAGCCAGGAGATCTGCTTCGTCGGCGGAGGCGATCATGCCGCGGTCGTCGAGGCGCGGGCCGCCGCGCTCGGGCTCGATCCGGGGGTGCTGGCGCCGGGGCCGATCGTCGACGAGCGCGGGGCCGTCGTCGGCGAGCACGCGGGCGTGCATCGCGTGACGGTCGGGCAACGCAAGGGGCTGCACGTCGCCGGCAACGCGCCGCGGTATGTGCTCCGGGTGCTCCCCGAGACCCGCACGGTGGTGGTCGGCGAGGCCGAGGCCCTCAAAGTGTCGACGCTCGCGCTCGAGGACCTGCGCCGACTGACGCCGCTTGGTGAATTTGGCAGTGTGCGCGCGCAGGTGCAGCTGCGTCACCGCGGTCGACCAGCGCCGGCGACGGTCGAGGTCGCGGGGACGCGGGCCACCGTTCGCTTCGACGAGCCGGTCGGCGCCGCGGCGCCCGGGCAGGCGGCCGTCCTCTACGACGGCGCCCGGGTGCTCGGCGGCGGGTGGATCGCAGGGTGACAGGATGACGGGGTGACGGGCATGGCGAAGCGCAAGCAGACCTCGGAGGGCGGGCATGGCCCGCTGCGCAGGCGCGGCGGGGCGGATGCGAGGTCCGAACCGGGATCGGCGGAGACGACGAAGCGCGAGGGGTCCCGGGGAGCAAGTGAGCTGTCTGCGGGGACAGGTGGGACCGGCGGCCGCAGAGAGGGTGTGGGGCTAC
>JAYUXQ010000709.1:0-4073 GCA_043752905.1 Nannocystis sp.
CCGAAGCGTAGATAGAGCGCGGGCGCCAGGAACAGGTTGAGCGCGGTGGAGGTCACGAGCCCGCCGAGGATGACGACCGCCATCGGGTGTTCGATCTCCTGGCCGGGCAGGTCGCCGCCGAGCGCCAGCGGGACCAACGCCAGGCCGGTGGCCAGCGCCGTCATGATGATCGGTGTGACCCGCTCGAGGGCGCCGCGCAGCACCAGGGCCGGGCCGAACGCCTCGCCCTCCTCGAGCTCGAGGTGGCGAAAATGGCTGATCAGCATGATGCCGTTGCGCGCGGCGATCCCCAGCACCGTGACGAGCCCGACCAGCGAGCCCAGCGACAGCACCCCGCCCGTCCACCACACCCCGGCGACGCCGCCGACCAGCGCGAAGGGCAGCGTCGTGAACACCAACAAGGTGTGCCGCAGCGAGCGAAAGTCGATGAACAGCACGGCGCCGATGCCGAGCAGCGCCAGCAATGACAGCCCGAGCAGGCGGCTGCGCGCGGCCTGACGCGCCGCGTATTCACCGATGAACTCCGCGTGGTAGCCGGGTGCGATCGGCAGGGCGAGGGTCCGGGCCTCGACCTCGCGGGCGACCTCGCCGAGGTCGCGGCCGCGGACGTCGCAGGTGATGTCGAGCTTGCGCGAGCCGCCCTCGCGCAGCACGACGTTGGGCGTCGCGGCGATCTCGACCCGGGCGACCTCGGCGAGGCTCACCTCGCCGCCGATCGGCGCTGCGATCCTCAGGCCCCGCACCGCGGCCAGGTCGGCGCGCAGCCGCGCAGCGCCGATCACGACGACGTCGATCACCCGCTCGCCGCGATAGACCTCGCCGACCTTGGTCCCGCGCACGAGCGTGGTCGCGGCGCGGCGCACCTCGCCCGGGCCGAGCCCGAAGGGCCGCGCCGCCTCGGGTCGAAACCCGACCTCGATCTGCGGCACGAGCACCTGCGGCTCGACCTTGAGGTTGGCGACGCCCTCGATGGTCGCCAGCACCTTTGCGACCTCGGCGGCGTGCCGGCGCAGCTCGACCTGGTCGGGCCCGTACAGCCGCACGACCACCGCGCCGCCTGAACCACTGAGGACCTCCTTCATCTTCTCGCGCAGATATGTCTGTACATCGCGATAGATGCCGGGATATCCGTCGACGACCGCCTGGATCTTCGCCAGCGTGGGCCCGTGATCGGCGGCGGGGTCGAGGCTGATCCACAGCTCGGCGAAGTTGGGGCCGACGACCTCGTCGGCGGCCTCGGCCCGGCCGATGTGGGCCCCGAAGTTACGCACCCCGGGGATCGCCCGCAGCTCCGCGCTCGCCCGCACCGCGGTGCGCTGCACGGCCTCCAGCGAGGTCCCCGGCTTGGCGACCCAGTGCATCAAAAAGTCGTGCTCCTTGAACTCGGGCAGGAAGCCCTCGCCGAGCCACGGCACCGACGCCGCGGTCCCACCGAGCAGCAGCGCCGCGCTCGCCAGGGCCAGCCGCGGACGCGTGAGCAATGGCGTGAGGACGGGCGCATAGACGCGGCGCAGGCCGACCGCGATCGGGCTCTCGCGGCCTTCGCTGCCGCGCGGGAGCAATATCAATGACAGCGCCGGGGTCAGGGTGACGGCGACCAGCATCGAGGCGAACACCGCGAGCACGTAGGCGAGCGCGAGCGGGCGAAAGAACGCGCCCGACACCCCGTCGAGGAACAGGATCGGCAAGAACACGAGGATGACGATCGCGGTCGCGTAGACGACGGCGCTGCGGACCTCGAGCGAGGCCGCGAGGACGACCGTGAACGCGGGCTCGGGCGTTGGTTTTCGGCGGTTCTCGGCGAGCCTGCGCAGGATGTTCTCGACGTCGATGATCGCGTCGTCGACGACCTCGCCGAGCGCGATCACCAGGCCGGCGAGCACCATCGTGTTGATCATCGCGCCGGCCGCGTGCAGCACGGCGACGGCGGCCAGCAGCGAGGTCGGGATCGCCAGGATGCTGATCGCCGCGGTGCGGAGATTGAAGAGGAAGCACCCGAGGATCAGCACGACCAGCCCGCAGCCGACCAGCAGCGCGTGGCCGAGGTTGTCGATCGCCAGCTCGATGAAGGTCGCCGGCCGGAAGATCGTCGCGTCGATCTCGACGTCCGGGAGCGCCGGCGCGATCGCGGTGAGCGCCGCCTCGATCCCCCGCGTCACCGCCAGCGTGTTGCCCCACGGCTGCTTCTCGACCACCAGCAGCAGCCCCGGGCCGCCGTTGACCACCGCGTCGCCGATCGGCGGCGGATGATCCTCGACGATGTCGGCGACGTCCGCGAGCCGCAGCGCCGCTCCGCCGCGCACCGCGACGACCATCTCGCCGAGCGCCGCAGCGTCGGTCGCGGCCGGCAAGAGGTTGACCGGCAGGCGCTGGTTCGGCGTGTCGACGAAGCCACCCGCGCCGAGCTGCGCCGCGTCGCCGGCGGCCCGCAGGACCTCGTCGAGGCGCACGCCGTGCAGGCGCAGGCGCTCGGGGTCGACGCGAACCTGCAACTGCCGGTCGCGTTGCCCCCAGATCGCCACGTTGGCGACGCCGGGCACGGCCATCAGCCGCGGCCGCAGCGTCCAGCGCACGCGGTCGGTCAGCTCCATCTGCGAGAGCGTCGGCGACGACACGCCGATCTTTAGCACGCGGCTGGTCGACGACAGCGGCGGCATCAACACCGGCGGCCGCGACACCGCGGGCAGCTGCGGCGCGGCGCGGGTGAGTCGCTCCTGCACGAGCTGGCGCGCGGCCATCGGGTCGGTGCCGTCGGCGAAGATCAGGACCACGGACGACAGGCCGAGCACCGACTTCGAGCGCAGTGTCTTGAGCCATGGCGTACCGGCGAGCGCCGCCTCGAGCGGCACCGACACCAGGCGCTCGACCTCGACGCTGGCCAGCCCGGGCGCCTCGGTCTGGATCTCCACCATCGGCGGCGCGAACTCGGGGAACACGTCGATCGGGGTGTCGCGCGCGAGCTGGACCCCGAGCACGATCAACAGCGCCGCCGCCAGCACGACCACGTGCCGCAGGCGCAGACAGGCGATGATCAGCGCGCGCATAGCTTCAGTGTCCGGCCCCGAATTCGACGCCGTAGAGCTCCGCGGCCCCCTGCGAGACCACCTGCGCGCCGACCTCCGGGGCCCGGGCCAGCGCCGCCACGTCGCCGCTCACCGCGATCAGCTCGACGCGGCGGCGGTCGAACTGATGCTCGCCGCGCTGCACATACACCCACGTGCCGCCGCCCGTATCGTGGATCACCGCCGACCACGGCACGACCTTCGTATCGATCGCACTCCGGGTCGGCAGCGTGACGACGACGCGCTCACCGAGACGCAACGCACCGGTCTCCGCGAGCTCGAAGTACAGGTCGAGGGTGCCGGCGAGCGGGTCGGACGAGGGCGGACCGGACACCGGCTTCGCCTGCACCGCGGGCGCCGAGCCGGCGAGCGGCGCGACCTCGACGGGCCCCTCCGCGAGCGCCGCGAGGTCCCCGGCGAGCACCGGCACGCGCACCCACGGCGCATCGGTGGCGACCAGCTCGATCAACGCCGCACCACCGCCGACGGACTGACCATCCGCCACCTGCACCTGACGGACGACCGCCGCGAACGGGGCGCGCAGCACCGTGACGACGTCCGAGGATAGTGGCGTGCGCTCGATGATCCGCAGGCGGGCCTGGGCGGCGACGAGCTCGGCCGCCGCGACATCACGCTCGACGCGCGCGTCCTCGGCGGCGCGCTCACTGCCCGCCCCGCTGGAGATCAGGCTCTCGGCGCGCTGCGCCCGGCTCTTGTTGGCGAGCAGCCGCGCCTCGGCCGACGTGACCCGGCTCTGCGCCTGCGCCCGCAGATCGCGGTCGACCACGGCCAGCGGGATCAGGCGCGCCAGAGCCTGGCCCCGCGTGACCCGCGAGCCTGCGCGTGGCAGGCCGTTCGCCGCGAGCACCAGCCCGGGCACGGGCGCCGAGATCGTCACCGTACGACCGGGCGGCGCGACCACCTCGCCCGGTAATCTGCGCGTGCCAGGCAGCGAGCGTTGTTCGACGCTCGCGAGCGTGATGTCCAGGCGCGCCTCGGCCTCGGCCGTGA
>JAYUXQ010000710.1:0-1529 GCA_043752905.1 Nannocystis sp.
GGAACCCATCCGCGTCGTCTGCCTCAACCCGGAGTACGACAACGCATCCTCGAAATCCAAGGCGTAACGCGCCTGAATTACGAGGCGACAACTATCCTGAAACTTACCGGCAGGCGGACCTGGCTAGTTAGTCGGCCGGCGAAGTAGTGGGCGTGTGAGTCATGTCAGGGGCGGGCAAGCTCGCCCCAGCCTTCTGGAAGCAGACTCTCCAGCAGCAGGACACCCAGCAGCGCCTGGCCGCCAACGTCTTCCGCACCGTCACGCTCGCTGAGCATCACCCCAACATGTAGCCCGAGCCCGGGCGCCGATCACGACAGGTCAACCGCCTGGCGCGCTCGCCGGACCTCGCGCAGAGCACCGTCGTCGGCTTCGACACCTGGGCCGCGCAGCTGCGCGTGCTGGTCGCGCGCAGCTGAGGGTCACGGCAGAGTTCCCGCGGCTGATCGCCGAGCCGCCCGAGCGCGGGCTCGCGGGTCCCGGGATGCTCGCCGACACGGTCGTGCGCCGCTGGCAAGACCAGCGATGCGAGGGCTCACTTCGCGATCGGGATGCGGAGCATGAGGGCGCCGACGTACTCGGTATTGGCGAGGCCGACGAAGTTGTCATGGCAGAGCGCACATTGCGGGGCGAAGTTGCTCAGCGGGATCGAGCGCCGATAGTACCACTTGCCGCTCACCTCCTCGACCGATGTGGCAGCCATGCCCGCCATCGCCTGCGCGAGCGCGTCCTCCTCGAAGTCGTCCCGCGGGTAGTCATTGTCCCTCAGCGGGTCGAGCCCACCGACCAGGCGCATGTTGAGGTTCGCGTCGTCGAAGACGAGGCCGATCGACAGGTTGCCCTGCTGGACGTTGTCCGCGGTGGTCTCGCCGATCTCCTGCAGGAGCGCGGCCACGACCGTATTGGTCATCAGGTCGCTGGTCGCCTGGGCGAAGGCGATCGCGGCTGCCGAGGGCGCCTTATCGCCGGCCGAGGCGTCCGTCGGCACGAGGGGTGCGGCGAAGACGCACACGAGTACGAGGAGAGGGTTCGAGACTTTCATAGCAATGATTTCCAATGCCGACGAGCGATGGCACCGCAACACGCGATACGATCTCACCCTACATCTTGTCTAACCTGAGGCCAAGCGAATATCTTGCACCCAGGTCATCGCTGAGATGCGGCGATGTTGTAACCGTAATGACCATAGCGGCGCTATTGTGGGGGACATGGCGACATGTCGCTATGTATTTGCATGTTCGCCGTCATGCCCACATCCACCCCGGCCCTGCGGGCGGCGACCCGGCCTGCGGGCGACTCCGACAAGCCGACGGCCGGAGGCTCGCGGGCTTTCGCTGGTGCCGCCACAGCGCCACCCGCCCCGCAGTGTCCCGGTCGCGGTAGCTCGGCCGAGGCAGGCGTGATCTTCGGGCTACACCTCGTCGGGGGCGTAACAGGTCCAGGCGGGCATCGGCGGCGCGCGAGCCGGGGCTGCGTTGTGGCCGTCCGGCGGGCTGGCCAGGGTGGCCCGCCCGCTGGCCGGCAGGTGCTCG
>JAYUXQ010000711.1:0-4067 GCA_043752905.1 Nannocystis sp.
TCTCGGCCAGTTTCGCATCATCGCCCGAGAAATTATCACTCGACCTGGTGGTGCGCCTCGCTGGTGCGCTTCACGTGGAATTCGACCTTGTCGACGACGATGAAGCGCCGACCACCGATCCCGTGAAGCGCCCGGCGGTGAAGCGGTCGTCGCGTCGCTCGACCCCGCGGCGGGAACCCGATTTGCCGCCGCCAGCATCGACGCCGCCCGCGAGCTCGCCACGAGAGTCGATCGCTTCACCGCCATCGCAACCGGCGACCGAGCCCGCGGAAGCACCCACGGCCGCCTCCCCATACCCGACGAATGGGCTCGCACCGCTGCGGCCGCCCCGTCTGGGACGCTATGCGGACACGCCGCCATCTTCACCACCGCGTCCTCAGCACGCGACATGGACACCGTCAAGGGAGCCACACAGGCTCGAGACCGCGTTCCTGTCCTCGCTCACAAGTGAACACTGGAGTGGCGGGTACGCATTCGTGTGGGGGATGTTGAAGACCGGCGTATCACTGCCCGCCCGCTTCCTCGACAGGCTCGGATCGATGACCGCAGCGGCCTTTCAACGCTCGCCCCCGAAACCCGGACAGCGGCCAACCCCGGACCCACCGGCCGGCTGCTTCGACGCGCTCGACGCGGAACCGATCGCCGATTTTTGGCGCGCGTCCCGGAGGCCAGGGCACCAGACCACGGACACCATATCCTACGATGAGCTCGGAATGGTCGCTTTTCACGCCAGCGTCGATGGGGAGACCGCCATCGTGGTCCGGCTGATGCCTCGCGGCGACTCTCATCGGCTCGTCGGCCTCTTCCACTTACCGCCTGATGAGGGTCCTCCAGAGGATCTGCCGCACGTGGAAGTCTCGCTCGAGATCACTGTCGGCGACGAGCGGCGCTCTTTCGACCACGTTCATGCCGGCCCCGTGATGGGTGAGCTCGTCGTCGGCGCGCGGGTCTACCTCCTCGCTGCGATCTCCTCGCTCCTCGCCATCGTCGAGGTACACGCCGACGTGGCGCGCGTGGTGTGGGGCGGCCGTGCTGAGAAATTGCCGGAGGTCGTGATCGAGATTCCCTCGCCGATCGACGATGCCGCTCCGTCGACGGGCGAAGCTGCCACCCTCAACCTCGCCGAGCTCACCATCCACCTCGAGCGTCAAACACGCAGGTGCGCCCAGGTCGAGGCCGAGCTGGACGCCGAGCGGATCGCACGGACGAAGGACGGTCAGGATCACCTGGCGGTCGAAGCGGCGCTGGCCGTCGAACGCCGCGCCCGCGATGATGCACAACGGGGCCGCATGCTCGCCGAGCAAAATCTCTCCGTCATCCAGAAGGCACTCGACACCTCCTGCAACGCGGTGATGGTTTTGCAGTCCGAACTCGAGCGGCAGTCGCAGGCCCGAGCGCAG
Organism: Nannocystis sp.; assembly: GCA_043752905.1. GTDB lineage: Bacteria > Myxococcota_A > Polyangia > Nannocystales > Nannocystaceae > Nannocystis. The sequence continues at coordinate 1,401 of JAYUXQ010000711.1, forward strand.
GCCTCGCGGGAAGCTGAGCGGGTCACCGCACTGCTCAAAGAATCCACGGAGGTCATGTCTCGGATGGAACAGTCGATCCAGGAGACGAAGGCCGCTCACGAGAGCGCCGCCGAGGCCTCGCGGACGCGCGACATCCTCGCCGCCACGGTCGGGCCTGGCGAAGAATCGCAGCGCGAACTCACCGATCAACTGACCGAGGCCAGGCTGGCACTCGCCACTATCCGACAGGAACAGGCAGACGACGCCGCACGCATCCGTGAGCTCGTCGAGCAAAACCGCGTACCGGAGGCCATCACCTTCTTCACCGCGCGAACCCTCGGCGTCTCCGTGGAGGACAGCGAGCACGCGTTTGAGCTCCTCGAGCAACAGCGACGCCCGGCCAGTCCGCCCCCTGGCATCGCCACGACGCCGGTATTGGTGGCCGAGAGCAGCGATCACGGGCTCCCCGGCGCCAGGAAGGTCGGACGCAACGAGCCATGCCCCTGCAAGTCGGGCAAGAAATTCAAGCGCTGCTGCTGGCTCACCTCTCCCTGAGGTCCCGCAGTGCTATGTCACCGCCTTGCGCCATCTCGCGCCGCGCTGGCGCAATATAACAGCAGGGCCCGCCCCGGGTCAGACTCGGTTCGCCAACATGGCCCACCTCACCATCGGCGTGCGCGACACCGGCGCCGACAGCTCTCGCGGGACCGGCTAGGTGGCCTGCGGGCCAAGTCCGCCGCGGTCCTTCGCTTCGCTTCGCTCACCGAGCTCCGTGACGCCGTCCTCGCGGGTCGGATCCTGCACCAGCGTGTCGATGCCGGTGCAGCAGACCCTGCAACAGCAGACCGCCAAACGCCGCGCGAGAATGCGCCTGCGTGTCGAGGGGTCTTGCCACACGTCGCCTTCTCAAAATTTTCCCGGAGCCCTGATCAGAACGCCGCGCGCGAACAACTCCGGAGACAGAGACCCTTCCAAGGCGTCAAGGCCCTGTTCTACCGGAAAATTTCGATGAAGCACACGCGATCGATCCTAACCTGCCGTCTTTCACTTCCCCTGTTCGCCGGTCTGCTCGCCGGGTGCACCGACGCAATTACGCACCTGACGGGGACGTCGGCTACCACAAGCGATGAGGCCGACGCATCGGAGCTCGATGTTCGGATCGCCGTGCAGGTCGTCGACGAGCAGGGACGCCCGCTCGCCGACGTGGAGGTGGCGCTAGCGGACCAACTGCGGACCAGCGCGCCGTCGGGCGTGGTCCTCTTTGACGCTGTGACCGCAGGGGTGCGCCACGTCGTCCGGGCGCAGCGCCCGGGCTATACGACGGGCACGGCAGTGTTCGACCGACCTGCGGCCGATATAGATGTCGCTCAGGTGGTGACGTTGCACTCGCTCGGTTTACCGGCATTTTTACCGGCCGATAAAGGCGGGACCGCGGAGCGCGGAGGGGCCCGGGTCACCGTGCCGCCGCACGCCTTTGTCGATGCGGCGGGCGAGCCGGTGCAGGGCGAGGTCGCCGTGACGGTGGTGCCCCTGGACCCAACCGCCGCGCAGGCGCTACAGGGCATGCCCGGTCCGCTCGAAGCCGTCCGCGGTGATGCGACGGCCGTCCGGCTCGAGCCCGTGATGATGGCGGAGGTCAGCGCGTGGCAGGGCGATCAACGCCTTCAACTCGCCCCCGGCGTGACCGCGACGCTGAGCTTCCTTGTACCGGCTGCACTGCGCTCGACGGCCCCGGTCGGCACACAGATCCCAGGCTGGCACTTTGATGACAGCGCTGGCTTATGGCGCGAGGACGGCATCGGCGTCGTCGAGCTCGCCGATGGGGAGCCTCGCTGGACCATCGAGGTGACCCACTTCACGTGGTGGAACTCCGATAAGCCGTGGACCGACGAGAATTGCTACGCGGTCACGCTCGTCGACCACGAAGGCGTCCCAGTCTCGGGCACGCAGATCTTCGCGCAGGGGACCAGCTACGTTGGACTGTCGACTGCCTTCACAGACGGACAGGGCACAGCGTGCGTCGAAACCCTGCTGGGTGGTGAGGCACTGCTGCTCGCCGGCCCGCTCCAGGCGGCACTCGTGAGCCAGGCAGTTCAGGGTGCGGTTCAGGAGCCAGGTGACTGCGCTGGCTCCGGGTCATGCGCCGCGGTCACGCTGACCCTGCCAGTCCCCGTGCTTGATTGCCTCCCCGGCCTGGTGAAGTCCTGCTATTCGGGTGACCCGAATAACGCCGAGATTGGGGCCTGCCACCCAGGAACTTGCTCGGTCGTCCAGTCCTGCGGCCTGCGGCCAGATTCGTTCGTGGGTGGGGGCTTCTTCTTCGGCATGGGACCTTCCTTGGCCTGCGCTGCGCGCCGCCAACGGTATAACAGGGACGGACGCACCTCGAGCTCGTCGGCCAGTTCCTGCGCCGATTGGCCCGGATTATTCAGCTTGCGCACCGCATTCGCCTGAAACTCGGCCGTGTGCCGCCGCCGCCGCTTCTTCGCCGTCACGTCGCCTCTCCCACCGGGATCTTCACGCACGTCGCGCCAGGGTGGCTCTCCATGTCCACCTTGAATTTGATCCCCCTGGGGATGATCACCAGAATCACCGTCGCCGGCTTCGCCGGGCTCGCCGACGCCGGCTCGCTCGCCTCGTCGACGGTCACCTCAAACTCGAGGTCGCTGGCGTCAGGTCGGCTCTTAC
>JAYUXQ010000712.1:0-4067 GCA_043752905.1 Nannocystis sp.
GTGCACCGCTGGCCGAGTCGCGCTGCGTTGTTGCTGTCGCTGGCGTGCGGGTGCACGCGGGAGCCGGGACCGGCGCCGGCTCCGGCTTCAGGGGCGCCAGTGGCCGGGATCTCCGGGCCAGTGGTGGAGGTCGTGCGCGCGGAGCCGGGGCTGGTGTGGGTCGGGACCGCGGGGACGGTGGTCGCGACGCTACCGGAGGTGTGGCCGGAGCCGCTGCGGTGGATCGCGGCGGGCGGCGGCGGTGCGCCGGAATTCAACCAGGTCTCGATCGAGCAGGACCTCGCGCTCGCGCATGAACGGCTGGGGACCGGCGGTCTGCTGCTGTTCGCCGGCGGGCGCGGGAGTCATGGCGTGCAGGTCCAGGCGCAGCGCGCGGGCGACCCGTTGATGCGGGCGCTGGCCGACCTGTTCGCGCCGCGCGGGGGTCGTGACGCGAGCTACCGACCGACGACGCTGCCGGTCGACGCGGCGGCGACGATGGATAACCTGCGCGCGGCGATCGACCGCGCGACGGTGAGCGAGGGGCCGCCGCTGCTGCTGTATCTGGCGGGTCACGGACAGCCGGGCGAGCAGTCAGCGGACGCGTCGATCGAGCTGTGGGGCCAGGTGCCGTTGACTGCCCGCGAGCTGGCGGGGCTGCTCGACGGGCGCCCGCGTCCGCTGCGCTTCGTGATGACGAGCTGCTTCTCCGGCGGCTTCGCGGAGCTGGCGTTCGTCGCCGCCGATGGGTCTCGAAGGCAGGCGGCGCCGGGGCGCTGCGGATTATTCGCGACGACGGCGCAACGCGAGGCCTCGGGCTGTGATCCCAACCCCGACCGCGCGGCGCAGGAGGGTTATGGGATGCATTTTTTAAATGCGCTGGCCGGCCGCGACCGCGCGGGTCGGCCGGCGCAGATCGACATCGACGGCGACGGTCGGGTGTCGCTGCTCGAGGCGCACGCGCGGGCCCGTTCGGCGTCAGCGGGGATCGACGTGCCGACGACGACCTCCGAGAGGTGGTTGCGGTCGGTGCCGCGTCGGCGTGGGGCCGGCGGGAAGATATCGCTGCCCGAGGAGGACGCGGTGATCGCTGCGCTGACGGGCGAGCTCGGGGTCACCGGCGAGGCGGTGGCGGGCTCGTTGCGCGCGGTCGAGGCGGAGATGGTCGACGCGAGCGCTCGCGCGGTGACACAGGGCGAGGCGGAGGACGCGGCCTATCGGCGTACGGCCGCGGAGCTGCTCGCGCGCTGGCCAGTGCTCGACGACCCCTGGCACCCCGAATTCGCGGCGATGCTGGCGAGCGAGGGCCCAGCGATCGCCGGGGCGCTGGCGAGCAGTGAGGCCTATGCCGAGTACCTGGCCGCGAGCACCGGGCGTACGACGGCGCAGGCGGAGCAGGCGGAGCTGCTGGCCCGCAGCGCGAAGCTCGAGCGGCTGGTGCGGGCGCTCGAGACACGTACGCTCGCGGGGGAGCTGGCAGCGCGCGGCGGCGCGGACTGGCGGGCCTACGAGGCGCTGCTGGCCTGCGAGCGCTGGGTGCCCGGGGACGAGGTGCCGCGCTGATATCAGGATTCGCGGTAGGCGGCCTCGACGGCGACGACGCGCTGGTCGTCGTCGAGCTCGGGGGTGAGGGCGCGGGTCTGGCGGGCGAGCTCGGCGTTGGCGTCGGCGAGTCGGCGTTTCACCGTGGCGAGGCTCAGCTTCATCTCCGCGGCGATCTCCTCGAGCTTGAGGCCCTCGCAGCGCAGCAGGAAGGCCTCGCGCGGCTCGTCGTCGAGCGCCTGGAGGACGTTGAGCAGGCGAGTCTTGCGATCGAGGCGCACGCTCGGGGTGGTCGGCGCGGTGCCGCGGGGCAGCACGTGGCTGTCGAAGGCGTCGGTCGGGTGCCGGCCGCGGCGCTCGAAGTATTGCAGGGCCTTCATGCGCGCGATGCCGAGGAGAAACCGCCGCGACTGCTGGGGGTCCTTGATCTGGTCGAGCTTCTCCAGGAACACCAGCGCGGCCTCCTGGGCGACGTCATAGCAATCCGGCGCCGGGATCCGCTTGGCCCGCAAGAACCGCAGCATATGCGTGAAGGCCTCGGTCAAAATCTTGCGGGTGTCGGCGGGTGCTGCCTGGGTGGTCATGATCGGTAGGTCCCGGGAGGTCGTGAGAACGGCTCAGCGGCGCAGACGATAGGCGGACATCGGGCCCGAGACCTGGCCGTCGAGGGCCGTGAAGCGGCCGAATGCGGGGTCCCAGCCGGTCAGGGTCCAGTCGCTGGCGACGCCGTCGCCGCGGGCGCGCAGGGTCCACACGCCGTCGGCCCGGACCTCCCCGTCGAGCTCGAGGCCGCGCTCGCGCGCGGTGCCGCGCAGGGTGCAGCCGGCGACGCGTAGCGTGACCTGGTGGCTCGTCGCCTCGCCCGCCTGGCCGCCGGTCGCGGCGCGCTGGTGAAAGCTCCACGTGCCAGCGAGGCGCTCGGCGATCTGCAAGCATAGATCCGGCTGCTTACGATCGGTTTCGGGGTTGTAGTAATGCAAGGGGCTGCCGGGCTCGGTCTGCGGCGAGGCGGCGAAGTCGAGGTCCGGCGCGCCGCAGTCGTGCACCGCGGCGCGCGGGTCATGACATCGCTCCTGCACGCAGCGGGCCTCGGCCTGGCCGCCAGCGCACAGCAGCGCGCACTGGGAGCGACACGGTAGATCGGTGATGCCGTCGGGGACGCTCGTCGGCGCCGTGCGGCCGCCTCGCAGCGCGCCGGTCATCAACACGTGCCCGTCCTTTTCGGCGAGGTAGCGCCAGTGCCCGACCAGGCGCGCGCCGTCGATCGTGTAATCGACCAAATAATGCGCGTCGCGCCGGCGCACGGCGGGGGCGGTCGGCTGGGCGAGCTCGGCGTCGCCGCGCTTCGCCAGCCAGATCTCGGCCGCGAGGTGGGCGTCGAAGCCCGGTAGCGTGCTCGCCTGCGCCGAGACGCGGTCGCGGCGCGACTCGGTGTATGGCTTGCCGCTGTCGCCGAGCTTGGTGACGAGGGTGTCGTAGCGACAATTGTCCTGGGTGGTGAAACCGACCTTGTACTGTCCAGAGACGCCGATCAGGTCGATAAACTCCGACCATTCGACGGATGTATGATAATGCCAATCTCCCACGATCTCGTCGAGCTCGCAGGTCGGGCCCGGCAACGCGAGCACGGGCTGCCCGGGTACGATCGGTGTCGCGGCGTCCTCGGGTGATTCGTCGGTCGGCCAGAATCCGTAGGCTGCGCCGCTGGTGGCCAGGGCGAATGCTGTGAGCAGATATGGTGCGCTGCGAGAGGCGGGGACTGGCGGCCTGGCGATCGTCGTCGGTCGGTGATCGACCTGGACCTGTGGTAGCTCGCGTAGCGCGCCGAGCAGGGCCGCCATGTCGGGGAAGCGAGCGGCCGGCGAGGGCGCGAGGGCGCGGCGCAGGGCGGCGATGAGCTGCGGGTTGAGATCTTCGCGGGCGGGCGGATCGCGCAGGGTGGCGCGGCTGAGGCTGTCGAAGGCGTGCTCGTCGTATGGAAAAGTGCCGAACAGCGCCTGCCACAGCGAGGCGGCGAACGAGAATTGATCGCTGCGCGCGTCGGCCTGGCCGGCGATCGCCTCGGGGGCGAGATACGCGGGCGTGCCGAGCACCGGCCGGCGCTCGCCGGGCAAGGAGACGTCGGGGCCGTCGGCGCGGGCGGCCACGATCTCGGCGCTGGCGAGCCCGAAGTCGACGATCCGCGGGCTGCCGTCGCGCTCGAGCACGACGTTGTCGGGCTTGAAGTCGCGGTGGATGAGGCCGCGCTGGTGGGCGGCGAGGAGGCCCTCGCCGGCGCGCAGGAACACGGCGAGGATCTCCATCGCGGTTCGTGGCTCGCCGAGCCAGACGCGCAGCGGTCGGCCGTCGAGGCACTCCATCGTCACGTAGAGGCATTCGCGGCCGTTGCTGTCGAAGCTGCCGTGGCCGTAATCGAAGACCTGCACGACGGCGGGGTGACGCAGCTGCGCGAGCGCCTGGGCCTCGCGGGTGACCTCGCCCGCGAGTCGGTCGCCCGGATGATAGGGATACAACTTGAGGGCGATATCGCGGTCGAGCTTGCCGTC
>JAYUXQ010000713.1:0-1527 GCA_043752905.1 Nannocystis sp.
GCCAGCTCCTCCGCTTCATCACTCCGCAACTCGACGACGGAATGGCGACGATCGGGTCCCTCCGCGAGTTTCTGGTGAAGGCCGGATATGAAGTCGTGATGCGGCGCATCCATGATCTCGGGGCGACACTGGAGGCCAACGAGACACCCCTCGCGCTGCGCAAGATCTACCACGACATTCGTGGTTGCGGTCTACCCGCCCTGGTGATGCACCTCGACATGGTGCTCGCTGGCGAGGCCCAGGCTCAGGACCTCGGGCGGATCTTCCTGCTATGTCGCGACCAGCTAAAGATCATTCGTAACGCGCTCCCCGACGTTGACCCGGCTGGCTACGCCCGTGACCTCAAGTCTAACGAGCACAGCACCACGCTGCTGCTCGACAAGTGGTCGACGGCCATCTACCGGCTCCGTGGCGCGGAGGTCGCGTTGACAATGCGATGCGAGTTCGAGGGATCGATCTCCGAGCGTTGTATGGAGTTCGCCGCGCTCGATCGCGTGGTCTATAACCTCGTCAACAACGCCGCCCGGTTCGCGGCCGACGGCAAGGTCGATCTCAACATCTTCGCGATCGACGAGGACGGCCGCGGCCCGGCCCGCGACGAGACCGACCTGCGCTTCGTCGTCATGAATCGTCTCCACCCTCATCACGGGGCGCGCATCCGGGCCGACCTCGGCGACGACCTGTCGAGCCTGTTCGGGGGCGGCTACACGACCGGCGGCCACGGCCTGGGCCTGTCCATCTGCGGCGATTTCGTGACCGACGGCTACGGACTGCCATCCCTGCATACAGCGCTAGCGAACGGATATCTCGGGGCCCGGATCATACGCGACACGTTCCTCGTATGGTTCCACTGGCCGGCGCGCCGCAGCACGGCCTGGTCGGCGGTGTCGCTCGGCGACTACGGATCGAGCGCGTCGTCGTCCAGCGAGCCAGCGACCGCCGCCCTCGGCGTATCGTGATGGCGACGAAGCATATGGTGCGGTACGACGCGCCCGCCGCCGCCATGACCGTAAAGCAGTAGTCCGGGCCGCGCTCGCCATGAGCTCGAGCGGCCGCACTCGCCAAGACGACTGCCACAGGCGCCCGCACGCCCAATTCAGAACGACCCGATCACCTTGAAATAAGCGATCGACGAGCCCGCCGCGCTCTGCCCGAAGTACGTCTTGCTGGCCCCGAACAGGGCGAACCCACCGACCTCGAAGTTCACGTATCCCCACGGCGGCGCGAACAGGATCGACGGGGCGAACACGCCAGAGGACCCGCCGCGCACGAGGCTCCCGTCCGCACGATACAGCTTGCCCGGATTATTGCCGGGAAAGTCGACGAGGCCGAAGTTACGGAACACGAGCTTGCGCCCGAAGAAGATCAGCTCGGCGCCGCCGACCAGGTAGTTGCCCATGTGGCCGGCGCCGAACTCATTAATAAAGCCGCGCAGGTACTGGGCCTGCACGTAGACGTGCTTGCCAAAGGTGTAGTCAAAGCCCGCGGTCGCCTTGATGAAGGGCTTGGCCTCGATGACCGTGCCGA
>JAYUXQ010000714.1:0-1527 GCA_043752905.1 Nannocystis sp.
GCCCGCCTTGGCATGGGTCGGCGAATGGCCGAGGGCGCGGCGCTTCTGGTCGACCACGTGCTGCCCGCGGTGGGCTACCGACAATGGGTCCTATCCTTCTCGGGGCCGCTGGCCGTGCGCCTGGGTTACGACCAGGCGCTGCTGGCCACGGTCGCGGAGAGTCTCGCGCGGGCGGTGATGCAGGACATGCGCTGGGCGGTGAAGGAGCGCCACGGCCTCGCCTCCGTGGAGCCGCTGCACGCCGGCGTGTTCACGGTCGTTCAGCGATTCCGCAGCGACCTCGGCCTGTATGTCCACCTCCATTGCTTGGTCACCGACGGGGCTTTCGAGGAGCGAGGCGCCGAAGTTCACTTCCTGCCCGCGCTCGCGCCGACGCCCGAGCGGATGACGGCCGTACTCGCGCAGGTCCACAAGGCCACCGCCGCCGTCGCCCAGGACGACGACCTGGACCTCGACCCTGCGCTGGCCGCCTGCGTGCAGTTCGGGCTCGCCGGCCCGCATCTGGCGCCGCCCGAGCCGGCAGCAAGGCCTCCGCTGACCGAGTCGGCCTTCGGAATGCACCTCCACGCCGCGACCGCCGTCGACGGCCGCGACCGCAAACAGCTCGAGAGGGTCTGCCGCTATATGTTGCGCCCGCCCTTCGCCCACGACGCCGTCCAGGCGCTCCCCGACGGTCGCGTGCGCGTCCTCTTCAAGGCCGCCTGGCGCAGCGGCGCGGCCCATGCCGACATGAGCGCCGACAAGTTCCTCGCCAGGTTGTGCGCCCTCGTGCCGCCGCCGGGGTTTCACATGACCAGGTACTTCGGCGTGTTCGCAAATCGCCATCATCTCCGGCCTCGCATCATTCCGCCGTCCCCCGTCCCGACGCCCGGGCAGTAGCTCGCGCTCGGCCTCGCGAGCTCCGCGAACGACAGGCCCGACGACGACACCGAATCCTCGCCGAGGCCGCGCCGCCTCGGGTGGGCCAAGCTCCTCGCCCGCGTGTTCACCGTCGCCGTCACCCTCTGTCGCAAGTGCGGCGGCCGCACGCGGCCGCTGCTCCGGCGTCGCGCTCGACCCTTGTCGCTCGCACGGCCAAGGCGGCCGAGGAGATCGCTTCCGGGCACTCCCATCGTGCAACACGTTCCAGAACTTGACGACTGAAGCAGTCCGGGGCCCGCGCTCCATGTTCGCCATTTGGCCCTCATCCGTGGACCATAGCCCACCGGGTACTCGGCCCGCCGCCAAAATTCCTGCCTGAAACTTCTTATCCGCCCTGCTCATCCCATCAGGGTCCACACCTCGACCAGCAACGCCGAATATCCTCCGGGACCCACCCCACCAGCACCGAGTTGACCCACCCACCAGCACCAATGCGTGCTGGCCAGAGGTCCACGTGGTTCAGCTCGCCAGCGCTGGGTGGGTCAGGTTCTCACCAGCACTAAAGCCACGAGCACGAGCGATCTGTCGGCTCTCACCAGTATGGGACCCCGGTTTCTCACCACCATTCCCCCCTGGGTCCTCCTGCGTGACGGGGCGATTTTAAGT
>JAYUXQ010000715.1:0-9999 GCA_043752905.1 Nannocystis sp.
TGATGAGCTCCTTGGCGTAGGTCTCGGGGTCCATCTTGTAGGCCCAGCCGTTGAAGTCGACCATCCACACCTTGCCGGCGACGTCGATGCTGACGCCGACCGGCGTGCCGCACTGTTCGAACTGATGGAACGTGACGACCGTCATCGTGTCGGCGCTGATCTGGATGAGGCCGCAGCCGAGCGCGCCGCCGTTGTTGGCGACCCACACGTTGCCGTCCGCGCCGGCCGCGACGCCGCGGAACACGTTGCCCTCCGAGCCCGGCACCACCGCAAAGGTCTCGGTCGCCGGGTCGAACATGCTGACGCCGCCGTGGCCGCTCCAGTTGGCGAACCATACGCGGCCCTTGCCGTCGGTGGTCATGCCGTAGTGCGAGTCGCCGTTACCGCTCGCCCACACCTTGACCTCGAGGGTCACGGGGTCGATGCGCCAGACCTTGTCGGCGAACACCGCCGAGGTCCAGATGTAGCCGGACGCGTCGGTCGCCGCGCCGTAGGGCGCGTAGCCGTTGGTGGCGTCGGCGGTCAGCGGCCAATCCGGTAGCGGCACGGTCGCCTCGAGCATGCCGGTCTCGCCGTCGAGGCGGCCCATCATGGCCTGCCCCGGCCCGACCAGCCAGCCGACCCACACCTTTTGATCCTCGAACTTGCAGGTCTCCTTGTTGAAGGTGCCCGGCGTCCAGGTCGTGCCGCGCGGACCGGCGCCAACGCTGAACACGTTGGCGGTCACCTGCGTGCTCCACAGCTGGCACTCGTCGGCGCCCCACGGCAGCAGCGTGTCCTTGTCGGTCGAGGTCTCGATCGTGCCGTTGCCGTTCTTGTCGATGCAGTCGTCCTTGTTGGCGGCGACCTTCGTCACCCAACCGGTCCCGCGGTTCGACACCACGACGAAGCGCCCGGTGATGTTGACCGAGGTGCGCGACGGGCTCGAAACGCCAGTCTGCGTCAGCTCCGAGAAGTAGCGGGCCTCCTCGATCAGCGTCTCGGTGTTGACCTTCGAGATGCTGCCCTGATCCGTATTGGCGACCCAGAGGTAGCTGAAGTCGAAGCCGCCCATGCCCTCGCCGCCGCACGGAAGCGGCGGCGGATCGCCGGTCGTGCCGGTGTCCGTCGCCGACGCGCTGACCTGCCCCGTCGTCCCCGTCTCGGAGGCCGTCCCGGTGGTCGTGCCGCTCGCGCTCGCCGAGGCCTCCGTGACCGTCGAGGTCGGCAGAGTCTGCGACGCGCTCGCCGACATCGAGCCGTCGGTGCCCTCGGTCGCGCTCGCGCTCGCAGTCGCGCCGGTGGTCGGCGTCGTCGTGGCGGCGCCGGTGCTCGCCACGGTCTCGCCGGACGCCTCGGTGTTGCCGTTCGACTCGCGCCCTCCGTCGTCACCACCACAGCCGACGGCGATCACCGCCGTGACCGCCACGCCGAGCGTGACACCCGAGAACCCACGCACCCACCCCTGCCCCCGCATTGATCCAACCACGGCGCCACGATATCACGACGCCGCGGTCCGGCGTTCGCCCGCATGCACGTGACCCATGTTCGCGGCCGAACAGGGCACGAAGGAGCCACATCGCGCCACATCGACCACTACCGCGGGCACCGCCGCATCGCAATGCATCCGGGCCGGTCGCGTGCCCCGCACGCGCCGGGAGGTCGACGATGCGCCCGCCATCGCGCGGCCGATCCCTCGTCATCTCACGGGTCGGCCGTGGGTCGCGGGCGCACCCACATCGCGGCGGAGTGTGTCGCGGATCATACCAACCGACGCCTCGCTCGCCGCGCCTGGTTCCGCCGACCTGCGACGTGCGATCGTCATCGGCTCTCCTGGGGCGCGTGCTTCATGCGTGCCACGGGAGACATGTACCTGCGAACCGTCGGCGCGACGCGTTCAGGGCCTCAATACGATGATCCGATGATCCAGCACGCCTCACCAGACACCGAGACATCGCCGGATGGGGTCGATGCGGAAGTGTGGCCAGGCGGACACATCGACATACGCACCCATGGGACTCCGGGCGTGGGCAATGTCGGCATCGTCGTGATGGTCGGCATATGGGCATACGACCATGCCGAGGTACGAGCTCCCGGGGGCGTCATGTCACGCGCGAACGGTGATCCTGGCGACCCTCGATCGACGCACATACATGTACGAGACAGGCTGTGCGCCTCGTCGATTGTCACTCGCCTCGCGGTAGGCGTCGCCGTCGATCCGGGGCATAGTCAAGGCTGTCCACGCATGTACTGTCCCCCCGGAGCGACCCCATGGCCCAGCGCGTCGAACAAGCCCTCCAGTATGCACCTGCCCCGCAGCTCGAGGCCCGGGTGACACCGCGTTCGCCGTGGGAGGCCCAGGGCCCGACCCCGACCTCGCGGGACGGTCTCGACACGCAGGCCGACGCCGTGACCCCGGACGTCGCCTCTCCTCCAACGATTGCTGTCCCGGCGCTGCCGACCAGCCCGCGCGACCCGGCGCTGCCGACCAGCCCGCGCGACCCGGCGGTCATCGCCGCGTTCACGCAGGGCGGCACGCAGGGCACGCAGGCTCGTGCGCCGCTGCCGGGTGGCGCGCGCAGCTTCACGATCCCCGACCTCTACTGTCCCTTCGACCCCGCCGTGCACCCGCAGGCGGCCGTCGTGCACGCGGGCACGATCGCGTGGGCCAGGGCGATGGGCCTGGCGCGCGACGAGAAGCACGTGCAGGCGCTGCACAAGGCCAAGGTCGGCTGGCTGGTGGCGCGCGCCTTCCCGATCGCCGACAAGCTGCCCGCGCTCCAGATCGCCGCCGACTGGATCACCCTGTTTTGCCTGATCGACAACCACATCGAGAGCATCCGCGGCCCGGCGCTCTCGCACGTGTACCTCAAGAGCCTGCTCGACGTGTTCCGTGACGGCGCCGCGCCGAAGATCATCGACCCCTACGCCCAGGCGTTCGCCGACCTGCGCCTGCGCATGATCGACGTCGACGTCCCGTTCTGGATCACCCGCTTCGGCGACCAGCTCCAGCGCCTGTTCGGCACCTTCGTCGACGAGGCCAAGTACCGCCAGCTCGAGGCTGTCCCCGAGGCAGCAAAGTACCGAAAGATGCGTGAGGTCAGCAGCGGCCTGTATTTCGGCTTTCGCCTCGGCGAGCTGACCGACAACATCAACCTGCCGCAGCACGTGCGCGACGACCCGACCGTGCGCAACCTCGAGAGCAAGGCCTCGCTGATCGTCGGCCTCGCCAACGACATCTACACCGTCGAGAAGGAGCTGGCCAAGGGCGAGGTCAACAACATGATCATGGTGCTCATGTATGAGGAGGGCCTCACGCTCGACGAGGCGATGGCCCGCACCGTCGAGCTCCACGACACCGAGACCCACGAGTTCATCGCCCTCTCCCTGCACCTGCCGAGCTTCTCCCGCGAGATCGACGCCGACCTGCAGCGCTACATCGAGGTCCTCAGCTCGATGATCTCCGGCCACCGCAGCTGGGCGCTCGAGACCTCCCGCTACACCCCCGGCACCGCCGACGCCCACGGCCGCATCGAGGACCGCTGATCACGGGTTACCCGGCCACGGACGCCGCCGCGGCAGCCAGCATGCGCTGGCCGAAGTGGCGGTGCACCAGGTCGACCGCGAACTCGACGTTGAGCGGGACCGACACGTGCGCGAGCAGCTCGCCCGCGAAGTAGAGCCCGCCCCTGCCCTGCATCGCGTCGAGCCTCGCGTGGATCCCCGCCCGCAGGTCATCGCCGCAAAAGTGCGGGAAGAACTTGTCCCACACGCGCGCTCGATGGACCTCGACCAGCGTCGCGCCGAAGCGGGAGAGCATCGACTCGATGCCGGACACCGCCTCGCCGAGGGTCGCGCGCTGCAGGATCTCGTCCGGGTAGCGCAGGTGCGAGTAGAAGTTGTAGATCCCCGAGCCCGCGCGCACCTCGTACCATGAGTACGGCAGCACCTCCCGGCCGTCCGGGATCCCGATCGCCTGGTACATGATCGGTCGCGACCTCAGCCCCTGGACGCGACACGTCACCACCGATCGGCAGGCATGGCGCACCCGCCCGAACAGGTCGCGCTCGTCGTCGGTCGCCTCGGCGATCTCGGCGAATCGGTCGAGCGGCGCCGTCCAGATCACGCGGTCGAACTCGTGGACCATCCGCGAGGTCTCGACCGTCACGCACGCGCCGCGGACGATCCGACGCACCACCTCGCCGTGGCGCGTGTCGTGGCTCGCCGCCATCCGCCGCCACAGCGCGTCGTTGCCGGCCGCGAAGTGCGGGAAGCGCAGGCTGATCAGCGTCGGCAACGAGAAGCGCTGTAGCAGCGCGAGCAGCTTGAGGTAGTAGATCGCAGGCACGCGCGGCACATGCCCGCCGGTCAGCGCGTTGCCGACGATCGGGAACAGCGCGGCGAACGGGAAGCGCAACGAGCGGGACGCGAACCAGTCCTCGATCCTGCCGGTCGACGTTGGATCTTCGATCGAGTTGGTGAAGCCAGGCGGATCGCGCCGGCGAAACCGCTCCATCGTCACCAGGTAACGCCCGAGCTCGAGAGCCCGCCGCACCACCGACACCCGACCGTCGACCTCGACCATGAAGGGATGCGAGAGCCGACCCTCGCGCCGCAGATCGACGTAGCGCAGCGCGGGTCGTCGCGGCAGGCGAGCGTCGGGCAGCCCGTAACGCTGCGCGTAGCGGGTGATGTGCGGACTCGGGATCGCCCACACCGTGCCGCTGTCATAGATCACGGGACGTCCCTCCGCGTCCTCGGTCGTCTCCGAGACGCACTGTCCGCCCGCGCGCGTGCGCGCCTCGAGGATCGTGACCCGGTGATAGCCGAGCGTCCGCAGCTCCTCCGCGGCAGCCAATCCGGCGCAGCCGGCCCCGATAATCCCGACGCGGAGATCGTGGCCCGTCCCGGGCATCTGACCTGTTTCGCTCACGGCCGGGATGCTACCGGAGCGGCGCCGATGCGCGGTTCTAATCGGGATAGAGCAAGTATGGGCGCCTACGCACGGCGAACGCCCGACGCCCGACTTCCTGCGCCGCCAGCATCTCCGTCAGCGGCATCTGCCCCTCGACCGCGGCCCGCAGCCACGGCCCACCGGCCAGCAAGTCGAGGGCAGGACGGTCGTCGACGAATTCATAGCGTTCGCTGCGCCAGCGCATCGCCCCCTGCCCCAGCCGCCACGCCGCCTTGAGGATCGCCCAGGTCGTTTGCAGGCTACGCACCGCGGCCGGCTCGCGAACATGCAGCTGCACGCCGCCGCAGCGCTGACCGGCGAACTTCTGGAACATCGGCTTGAACCCGAGGGGCCGCACCCCGAGCCCCGGGATCGCCTCCGGCTCGGCCCTGAGGGCGTCTGCGAGGGCGCGACCGTCGAGCCACGGCGCCCCGAAGATCTCGAACGGCCGGGTGGTCCCGCGACCCTCGCTGAGGTTCGTGCCCTCGAGCAGGCACTGCCCCGGGTACACCAGCGCGGTGTCGAGGGTCGGCATGTTCGGCGACGGCAGCACCCACGGCAGCCCGGTCGCCGGCGCCAGCATGCTCCGATGCCAGCCGAAGCACTCGAGCACCTGCAAATTCGTGTCGTCGACCCGGCCGCGCTCGACGATCGCCATGCGCGCGAGCTCGCCGAGAGTCATGCCGTGGCGCACCGCGACGTCGTGCAAGCCGACGAAGCTCTCCTGCCCGGGGTCGATCGCGCCGCCCTCGATCCACTTCTCCAGACCACCGAGCGGGTTCGGGCGGTCGAGCAGCAGCACGCGTACGCCGGCCGCGAGCGCGACCTCGGCGGCGAGCACCGCCGTCCACACGTATGTGTAGTAGCGGGCGCCGATGTCCTGGAGGTCGATCACCAGCCACTGCGCCCCGTGCAACATCTCCGGCGTCGGGCTCAGGCTCGCGAAGTCATCACCATAGAGGCTGTACGTCGGGACATGTCCGCTCGTACCTGTCCCCTGGGCCACGGTCTCCATGTCCTGCGCCGCGGCGTCGAGGCCGTGCTCGGGCCCGAGCAGGCTGACAAGCGTCGCGCCGACGGGACCGGCGAGCACGTCGGTCGCGTGCGCGAGATCGGCCGTCACCGACGCGGGGTGACACAGCAGCGCGACCGGCCGCCCGCGCAGGTCCGGGCCGTCACCATGGGCCAGGCGGTCGAGGCCGGAGCGCACCACGAAAGGCGAGGCGTCGAGGTTCACCCGGCGACGCTTACGCCACCCGCCCGATCCCGCGAAGTTTTTGGCCGGTCCGCGAACGCGTGCGACGTTGGCCGGCATGCGTGACCCGCTGGCACCGATCCCCTCGCCTGCCCGCGATCCGGGCTTTTGGCTGGCGACCACGACCCCGCGGTCGACCCGCCTGCCCACGCATCTGCGCGGCCCGGTCGAGGAGGAGTACTCGCCGATGCGCCTGCTCGGGCGCGACCAGGGCGACACCCACGGCCTCGACCGCCGGAGCCGGGCGCGCCGCACTCAGGCCGCGATCACCGAGGACCACGGCACCGGTCGCCTGCTCTCGGCCGCACATCGCCCGGTCGACCTCATCGTCGGCCTGAGCACCAGCCACGGCTGGGCGCTGGTGCGGACCCTGAGCAGCGCGCCCGCCGGCCTGCTCCTGCACCTGCTGGATCTCCTCGACCCCGCGCTGCACCCGGCGCTGCGCGCCCGCGGTCAGGCGGTGCTGCGCCGCCTGGCCCCCGTGCTCGGCGCCCCGCTGCGCCCGAACGTGCGCGAGCCCGGATCGCCGCTGGCGATGGTCGGCGGGTGTCTGCTGGCGCCGCGCGTGGTCGCCGATCTGTCGAGCTTCGCCTCGCAGCCGGTCGGTCGTCGCGGCACCTCGCAGCGGGCCCCCGCGGGTCTGACCGTCTCGCTGTTGATCCCCGGCGAGCCCACGGCCCGCCCCACGGGGCACCCGCCCATGCCCGGGACGTCCGGCGTCATCTGCATCGAGGCCGAGCTGGTACCGATGACCGATCCCCAGCCGCAGGTCCTCGCCGTCGCCCTGTCGCCGCGCGCGCTGGCGCAGCTCGAGCGAGCCGACCCCGGCCGCCCCGCATGAGATCCCGCGCCTCACTCGATGAGACGCACCGCATCGGCCTTCCCTGCGTTCTGCGCAGCGAGTGAGCCTGCCAATTCGCGCCGCTGTTGCCGGCAACGCCGGCATTGACGGTGCCAAACCTTGTCTCTATCCTCGCGGTGCTACGTTTTTGGCGGCACCGCAGCCACCGCAGCCACAGCCATTGAGCCCTCGGCTCGTCTCTCATAAGGGGATCCGGTCTTGAACGCACCCAAGAAACCAGGAACTGACCTCAGCGCTCTCAAGGCGCGTCTCGCTAAGAAGGTTGGCGGTGACGCTGCTCCGGCCCCGGCTGCGGCCGAAGTCGCGGCCCCGGCCGCTGCTGCACCACGCCCACCCGTACGACCCGGCGCTCCGAAGAAGCCGGCCGCCGACCCCAACTTCATCCCCGCGCCCGGCGAGCAGGCGCCCTCGGCCGCCGAGGCGTTCATCCCGGCTCCCGGCGAGCAAGCCCCGCAGATGGACATCCCGGCCCCCGGCGAGCAAGCCCAGGTCCGTGCTGCTGCCGGGCCGGCGCGTCGCAACTTCGAGAACGACGAGGGCGCGGCGCCCTTCTCCGCCGGCGGCTCCTTCGATCCGACCGCGGGCATCATCGGCGGCGACTCCGGCGGTGAGATCCAGGCTCGCGGCAACAAGGGCCTCGTCGGTCTCGCGGCCGCAGGCGCGCTCGTCGTCGGCATCCTGTTCGGCTACGTCGGCAACCAGATCACCTCCAAGGGTGCGCTGGTCGAGCAGGGCAAGAACAAGGGCGCCGTGATGTTCGAGGAGGCCAACAAGGTCGCCGAGATGCGCAAGGGCATCTCGCTCAAGATGGCGGACATCAACAAGTCCATCCAGACCGACCCCGCCAAGGCCGGCCAGGAGCTCGTCACGATCCTGACGACCAACTTCGACAAGGCCCCGCAGGTCGACCAGCTGTTCGGCTGGCAGCTCGCCGCCGTCCACCCGGATGGCATCAAGCGGACCTTCGATCTCTACGAGGAGGCCAACGGCCTCAAGATCGACCTCGGCTACCTCGCCGGCTTCGTCACCAACAACGCCAAGGCGATCGCCAGCGGCGGACCGCAGCGCTTCGCCGTCAAGTTCGGGGGCAAGGGCGCCACGCTCGTCGAGCTCGTCGACGCCGTCTGTGGCGACCCGAAGGCGCCGACCCCGTGCGACGGCAAGACCGAGCCCGCCGGCTACAACATCCGCACCGAGACCGGGGGTCAGCCCGCGTTCGCGCCGGCCGGCACCGACGATGGCCAGGTCCAGCCCCTCTCCCCCGAGGGCACGGTCTACGGCTACATCGTCGGCCTCAACCCCGAGAACAACGCCAAGATCGTCGTCGGCTCGCTGCTCGGTCGGATCAACGAGCGCCTCGAGGCGATGAGCAAGGCCGAGGGCCGCGCGCTCAAGGCCCTCAAGCGCTACTCCGACGACCCGAACGTCGACAGCCCCGCTGCCGACGCCGAGTGACGCGAAGCGCATGAAGGCGTCCCAGCCGAACGGGACCCGCGTCTGGGTGCTCAATCCCGCGAGAGCCGGCCTTATCGGCTGGCTCTTGCGGTATTACGTGTTCGCGATCGCGTGCCTGATCGTCACCGCGGTGTACATCGGGCACCGCACCTATCGCAGCTACGCCGCCGAGCTGCCCGATCTCACCCAGGTCGAGCAGTACGACTCGATCGCGCCCGGCGTCACGCGCATCTACGCCGCGGACGGCAGCGTCCTCGCCGAGCTCGCGCGCGAGCATCGCTCCTACGCCCCCGTCGACGCGATCCCGCAGGACCTCGTCCACGCCTTCCTCGCCGCCGAGGACCGCCGCTTCTTCGGCCACAACGGCCTCGACTGGCGCGGCCTCGGTCGCGCCGTGCTCGCCAACCTGCGATCCGGCACCGTCGTTCAGGGTGGCAGCACGATCACGCAGCAGGTCGCCAAGGGCTTCCTCAGCGACGAGCGCACCCTCGACCGCAAGCTCCGTGAGGCGATCCTGTCGGTGCGCATCGAGTCGCGCCTCGGTAAGCGCCGGATCCTCGAGATCTACCTCAATAAAATTTTCCTCGGTCACAGCGCCTACGGCGTCGCCGCGGCCGCCAGCCGCTACTTCGGCAAGGACCTCGACGAGCTCACCCTCGCCGAGTCCGCGATGATCGCCGGCCTCGCGCGCGCACCGTCGCGCTACAGCCCCGTCACCAGCCCCGAGCGCGCCCTGGCTCGCCGCCGCGTCGTCCTCCACGACATGGTCGAGGCCGGCTACATCAGCGCCGAACAGCGCGACGCCGCGATCGCCGAGCCCCTGCGCCTGGTCGCCCCGGTCGACGTGTTCCGCCTGCGCGCCCCTTTCTACGCCGAGCACGTGCGCCGCGAGATCGGCGAGCGCTTCGGCGAGGCCGCCGTGCTGCAGGACGGCCTGCAAATTGAAACGCCCGCGCAGCTCCAGCTCGGCGCCGCTGCCCACGAGGCGATCGACGGCGCCGTCCGCAAGCTCGACCGCCGCCAGGGCTGGCGCGGCCCCGTCGCGCACCTGGCGGACGAGAAGGCCCGCGCGACCTTCCGCGAGCGCGCGAGCGCCGAGTACGGCGCCGACCCCCTGACCCGCGAGCCCCTGCGCTTTCGCCTCGGCCTCGTCACCGAGGTCGACGCCAAGAAGGCCAGGATCGCGGTCGCCGGCGGCGAGGCGCTGTTGCCGGTCAAGCGCATGAGCTGGGCCTCGCGCTACGATCACAACGCGACCCTCAACGACGCGACGATCACCAAGGTCAGCGAGGCGCTCGAGCCCGGCGACGTCGTGTGGGTCCGGCCGGCCCAGAAAAAAAAGCTGCTGACGACGGTCGAGGAGGGCGACGACAGCCACGACCCGCCCAGGCCCGAAGCAGAAGGCGCCGTGCCCGAGCCGATCAAGCCCAACCTGCCGATCATGGCCGGGCCCCCGAGCCCGCCCGAGATCGACCCCGATTCCGGCCTGCAGGT
>JAYUXQ010000716.1:0-4061 GCA_043752905.1 Nannocystis sp.
GACCTGTCCCGGGGGACAGCTCATCCGCACCTGTCCCCGGGGCCAGGGACTCACTCGTGGCACCCGGCCGTTGCACGACCGGCTCGCCGGTCCCGCCGGGCCGCTGGACCACCGGAGTCGACGCACCGGGTTCGCTCGATATGGCGGCACGCGCCGCCGCCGTCGAGGGCAGCGCGAGGGAGACGGTCAGGAGCGCGACGCGGAGCACGGCCCGCATTCTACACGCCGCCGGCGACCCGCGGACCAAGCCGCGCGGAATTCGTACCAGGCCCACCCCTCCGTCGACCGGCGTATGCCCGTCCGCCGCCCCGAACACCTCGCCCGGCCCATCGAGCTAACCCTCGCTGACCGCCGGCTCCGAGGTCAACGCCGCGACCACCCGCTCGAGCCGCATCCCCCGGCTGCCCTTGATCAGCAGCGCCCCGGGCCGCGTGTCGAAGCGAGCCCGCACCGCCGCGACCGCGTCGTCGACGCTGTCCCCCGCGTGCCACGCCGCGATCCCCCGCGCCCGCGCGACCGCCGACGCGTGCTGCGACAATGTCCCGAACGTGAAGATCGCGTCGAGCCCGAGGTCCGCCGCCAGCGCCCCGACCTCCGCATGCAATTGCGGCGCGGTCTCCCCCAGCTCCAACATGTCCCCGAGGACAGCCACGAGCGGCCCGGTCCGGACCCCGCGCAGGCCCGCCAGGCTGCGCAGCGCCGCCGCCATCGACCCCGGGTTGGCGTTGTAACAGTCGGCGATCAGCAGGTGCGGACCGAAGCGCAGCACCCGACCGCGGTCACCGACCGGCAAGATGCGCCCCAGCGCCTCGAGCATCGCCGGCACCGGACAGCCGAGCTCGAGCCCGACCGCCAACGCGGCCGCCGCGTTGCGGGCGTTGTGCGCCCCGAACACCGACAGCCCGAGCCGCACCTCCTCGCCACCGGCCCGATGATGCAGGCGCAGCGTCACATGTGTGCGCTCGTCCTGCTCGACCCCGACGATCTGCACCGCCATGTCCGGACCCTCGCCAAAGCGTAGCGCCCGCGCGTCGCCGACGTGCGGCACCAGCAGCGGCTCATCGCCCGGATACACGACGACCCCGCCCGGCTGCACGTGCCGCACCACCTCCGCCTCGGCCGCCGCGATCGCCTCGAGCGAGCCCATGAACTCGAGGTGCTCGAGCGCCACGCTCGTGATCACCGCGACCTGCGGCCGCACGATCGCGCCGAGCAGGTCGTTCTCCCCGGGTGCGCTCATGCCGAGCTCGAGCACCGCCGCCTGCGGGTCCTCCGGCTCCCCGAGCAGCGTCAGCGGCACCCCGAGGTGATTATTGAAGTTGCCCCGGGTCGCCAGCACCCGCTCGAAGCGCGTGCGCAGCACCGCGTCGATCATCGCCCGCGTCGTCGTCTTGCCGTTGCTCCCCGTGATCGCCACCACCGGTCCGGCGCAGCGGGCCCGGGCGTCGCGCGCCAGGCGTTGCAGCGCCAGCAGCGTGTCCTCCACCTCGACCACCGTGCAGTCACCGCCGTCCGGCGCGCGCCCCGGCCGGACCAGCAACGCCGACGCCCCGCCTGCCAGCGCCGCCGGGATGAAGTCGTGCCCGTCGCGGGCGGCGACGATCGGCACGAATAATCCCCCCGCCACCGGCACCCGGCTGTCGATGAAGGCGCCGGCGATCGCTCGCTCGCTGCGCCGCAGCAAGCGTCCGCCGGCAGCGGCGGCCAGAGTCTCGGGGGTCCAGTGCACGTCCCCGGATACCAAACTCCACGCCCGGTCCGCCAGTCACCCCCGCCAGATCGCGGTCGGGCGCGGCTACGAGCCCAAACCGCGACGCGGCCGCGCCCGTTGCGTTCTCCGGCGGCGTGCTAGCCTTGCGGCTCGGCGCACGGGAGGGAGGTTCCATGAAAACATTGGTCCTCGATCAGGGCTTCGTCCCGGTGAAGGTCATCACCTGGCGCCGCGCCCTGTGCATGAGCCTCATCGAGAAGGTCGAGGTCCTCGCCAGCTATGACCGCGAGGTCCGCAGCGTGTCCCGCTCCTTTCGCGCCCCCGCCGTCATCCGCCTGCTCCAGACCGTCCGCACCCGCCCCCAGCTGGTCCGCTTCTCGCGCCGCAACGTCTACCTGCGCGACAACCATCGCTGCCAGTATTGCGGCGTCACCTTCGCCCCCGCCGAGCTCACCCTCGACCACGTCGTCCCCCGCGTATACGGCGGCAAGACCTCGTGGACCAACGTCGTCGCCGCCTGCGGCAGCTGCAACCGCCGCAAGGGCGGCCGCACCCCCGAGCAAGCCGGCCTCGACCTGCGCACCCACCCCCGCCGCCCGCAGTGGTCGCCGATGTCCGTCGCCCAGCGCCTCCCCGACACCGACGTCCCGGAGATCTGGCGCGCCTGGATCTTCACCTGATCGCCCCGCCAACCCGCGCAGCCAGACCCAGCGGGACGTGAACGTCGCTCTCGATGATGATGTCCGGTTATCTCCGATGGGCGGGACCCTCTCGGGGTGCGGCGGTGGGCTACGAGCTGTGCATGAACACGATGCCGACGCCGACCACCACGAATTAGCGCTATGCCCCGCACGGTCCGCACGCTCCTTCACCTCTTTGGGCTCGGCCTTTGCGTTTCAATGGTTGGCTGCGAGTCCGACGCCCCGCTCCCGGACTATCCGCTCGACGGCATCACCGTGTACATCGGCTTCGACGAGCCGGTCTGCGGCGGGACCTTCGACTGGATCGAGGCGCGCCTGCGCTGGCTCGCAGCGGAGACGGGTCTCCCCGCCGCCACCTCCCCGATCTCCTATTACTGGCTCCGGGAGGACGTCTACGACCACTGCCCGACCGGCGCGTGCGCAAGTGCGAGCGACAACACCATCTATACCCCGCTCGAGCTGTTCTCCCACGAGCTGGTCCACGGGCACCTGGCCCAGCTCGGCTTGCCCAGGCCCTGGCTGGCCGAGGGGATGGCGCAGTTACTCGAGGATACGCGATGGGACTTGCCTGATTCGCCCGTGATGCCGTCGATGATGCTCGAGACGACCAAGACGCTGGATCTCGACTACACCTCCGCAGCCAGCTTCGTCCGCTATCTGCGTGATCGCTTCGGCATGCCCGCCCTGCTCGAGCTCTATGCAGCGCTGGACCGCGTCGACGTGCAAGCGACCCCGGATGTGTTCCTCAAGACCCTCGGTGCAGCCTGGGACGTCGTCGAGGACGACTACCTGGCCACCTACACCCCAACCCGCGTGGGTTCGATCAATTGCGAATTCCCAACGCTCATGCCCGAGGCGGGCGCCTGGACCTTCCCGGTCACCTCCTCCTGCACGGACGCGGCGGCGATCGGCCCCTTCCTCGGCTGGATAGACACGGATACCCCGCGCATCGAGCGTTACGTGATCGTCGATATCCCCGAGGCCGGCATCTACTCGGTGACCCTGACCAGCTCCGCCACGATCTCCATCGGCCTCCTCGCCTGTGACGAGCCGCTCCGATCGTACACCGGGTACGACACGCAGCTCGACGTGCAGATCGAGATGGTACCCGGACGCAAGCGCCTCATGTTCTCGGCGGACATCGCCGATGAGGCGGTCGGCGAGCTGGTCCTCCGCGGACCCCTCGCGCCTTGAAGCCTCGCCGCCTCTCCACCTGCCCGGTGCCGGCAGCGACCATGACGGCTGACATCCGACGACAAAGGCGCCAGCACCAGCGGCGGGTCGTCGTCGACCTCCTCGACGCGGCCACGATACCTGGGCGCCGCGCTGGCCACCGCGATCCTCTCACTCCGAACCACCCCGGCGAGCGCCCCGACCCTCGCCTCCGACCCACCGACGCGCGCCGTGCAGGCCCACGTACGCGACGCAAGGCGGCCCACACCGGGGGCCAGGCCCACCTCCTCCATCCGTGACAGGCTCCGGTAGACCCCGGCGCCATCTGCGGCCACAGCGCGGCGCACCCCCGCGCTGTTTCGGCGAAATCTTGCGGCCCCCCGGACCCCGTGGCAACTGGGCGATGGTTTGCTGTACCAACTGCTCTTCGCGCTCCACGACGACGTGAGCTGGCTGCGCTGGCTCAACGTACTGCG
>JAYUXQ010000717.1:0-9992 GCA_043752905.1 Nannocystis sp.
TCTTCATCATCTTCATCATCTTCATCATCTTCATCATCTTCATCATCTTCATCATCTTCATCATCCTCATCATCCTCATCATCCTCCATCACGTCGTCCTCGTCCGCCTCACGCGCGGAGGTCCTGTAATGGCCATCTTCCTCACCGGCGCGACCGGCTACATCGGCTCCTACGTGGCCGCCGGACTGCTCGAGCGCCACCCCAACGAGCGCCTCGCCCTGCTCGTCCGCGCCAAAAACCCCGTCGAGGCCGAGGAGCGGCTGTGGAAGTCCATGCAGCTGCACATGGACTTCGAGCGCTTCCTGGAGCTCGTCCGCACCCGCTGCGACCTCTACCTCGGCGACCTCACCCTCCCCGCCCTCGGCCTGACACCCGACGCCCGCGACCAGCTCGTCAAGAGCATGGACAGCGTCCTGCACGTCGCCGCCTCGCTCAACCGCAAGTCCTCCAAGGCCTGCTTCAACGTCAACCTGCGCGGCACCCTCGCCGTCCTCAAGCTCGCACGCGACGCCCAGGACCACCACGGCCTGCGCCGCTTCACCGACATCTCGACCGTCGCCGTCTGCGGCGAGCGCCAGGACGAGGTCGTCCGCGAGGACAACATCGTCGACTGGGACCGCAGCGACTACGACCCCTACGCGCGCACCAAGAAGTTCTGCGAGCACATGCTGCACGAGCTGCTGCCCGACGTCCCCGGCGTCGTGCTGCGGCCCAGCATCGTCCTGGGCGACAGCCGCTTCCCGGAGACCACCCAGTTCGACATGGTCCGCGCCTTCGTCATGCTCGCCCAGATGCGCGTGCTGCCGTTCAAGCCCGACTGGCGCCTCGACATCGTCCCCGCCGACTACGTCAGCAAGGCGATCGTTCACATCCATCAGGTCGATAAGCCGAAGTACGACTCGTATAATCTGTCCTCCGGGACATCCTCGCTGACCTTTCGCGAGATCGTCGAGAACCTCGAGGCCCAGGGCCACCCCGTCCGCCACCGCTTCGCCCCGTGGCTCAACGGCACCTTCACCCGAACCGTCGACGCCGCAGCGAACACCCCGCGCAACTGGGGCCTGAGTCTGCCCGCCTCGCTGCTCAAGGTGTTCCTGCCCTACCTGACTTTCAATACGGTGTTCGACAACCGCCGCGTCGTCGAGGAGCTCGGCGAGGCCCCGCGCCCGTTCAACGAGTACGCGCTCGGCCTGCTCCGCTTCGCCCGCAACGGCAATTTCAATTACCCCTACCTGCCCTGGCCCGGCGGCGCCCAGGTGCGACAGGTTGCGTAAACTTCACGGCCTCCCGGCCTGACCATCATGTCGACCAAACCAGCCATCAAGACCGAGAAGGCCCCGGCCAAGCTGATCCCGAGGCCCGCGCCCAAGAAGCGCGGCATCTGGGACAAGCTCAAGGACGCCGTCGACCCCGACCGCGCCCTCCAGGCCAGCATGGCCGCCTTGATCGAGGCGACCGCCGTCAAGCACGTGCTCGGCCTCGACGACGAGCGCTGGGCCCCCGGCAAGCCGCTCAAGCTGCTGCTCGCCGGCTACGTCGGCACCCGCAACACCGGCGCCGACGTCCGCGTCGAGGAGATGATCCGCCAGATCCGCCACGTCGTCGGCGACGACCAGCTCGAGCTGGCGACGATGACCTTCGACCCCCTGCTTTCAGCGGGCTACTTTCGGACCGTCGAGCAGATCGAAATGCCGCAGCTCTTCCCGCCCTTCCTGTACAGGGAGTGCCCGAAGTACCACGGCGTCATCGCCTGCGAGGGCTCGATGTTCAAGTCGAAGTTCGCGAGCGCACTGTCGACCATGATGGCCGGCGCGATGGGCATGGCGATCGCCGAGCGCAAGCTGTCTGTCGGTTACGGCGCCGAGGCCGGCGCGATGACCCCGAGCCTCAAGCAATTCGTCGCCGACGTGTGCAAGGGCTCGCTCGTGCTGTGCCGCAATGAACCCTCCCGCGCGGTGCTCGGCGAGCTCGGCATCCGCACCACCTCGGGGGCAGACACGGCCTGGACCTTCGAGCCCGCCCCGCTCCCGCGCGGCGCCCAGCTCCTGCGCGACGCCGGCTGGGACGGCCGCAAGAAGGTGCTCGTCGTCTGCCCGATCAACCCGTTCTGGTGGCCCGTCAAGCCCGACATCCTCAAGGCCACCGCGCACAAGCTCGGCGGGCAGTACAAGCACGAGCACTACCGGTCGATCTACTTCCATCACCACAGCGACAAGGCCACGAAACAATACGAGACGTATCTGCAGGCCCTCGCCGACGGCGTCAACGCCTTCACGAAAGAGCAGGACATCTTCACGATCCTCGTCGGCATGGAGCAGCTCGACCGCCACGCCTGCGAGGACCTCGCGCCGCGCCTCCACTCGCCCGCGCCGCTGTTCATCAGCGACACCTATGACATGTACGACCTCGTCAGCGTGCTGCGTAACTGCCACATGATGGTCAGCTCGCGCTTCCACGCCGTCGTCACCTCGATGCCCGGCCTCGTGCCCTCGATCGGCGTCACGATGGACGAGCGCATCCGCAACCTCATGATCGACCGCGGCCACCCGGACATGTTCTTCGAGGTCGACGAGAAGGACCTCGGCGAGAAGGTCCTCGTCAGCCTGCGCCGCCTCGACCGCGACGCCGAGTCCATCTCGGCCGAGATCGGCAAGGCCGTCCCGAAGCAGCTCGCGCTGATGGGCCAGATGGGCATCGACTTCATGGACGAGGTCGTCCGTATCTACCCCGAATTCCCCCGCAAAGACCTCCCACGCACCTGGGAGGCCCATTTGCCGCCCCTCC
Source organism: Nannocystis sp. (assembly GCA_043752905.1). Lineage (GTDB taxonomy): Bacteria > Myxococcota_A > Polyangia > Nannocystales > Nannocystaceae > Nannocystis. The sequence goes on from JAYUXQ010000717.1 coordinate 2,785, forward strand.
CGCCCGCTGTGCAAAAGCTCCTGGAGCGTCACGGATGACCACCGAGTCCAAGAATTTCCTCGATACGATCTTCGCCGCCACCACGGCCGCCGGCGCTTCACCGCTGACGATCGAGATCCACGGCAAGGAGCAGCGCCCGACCACCGCCGCGCAATTGCTCGAGCTCGTCGCCCGCGCCCGCACCTCCCTGCGCAGCGCCGGCGTCAAGCCCGGTGACCGCGTCGCCCTGCTCGGACCCAACAGCAGCCGCTGGGTCGCCGCCGACCTCGCCATCCTCGCCGAGGGCGCGATCGTCGTCCCGCTCTACAGCCGCCAGGACCCGCGCGAGCTGGCCGTCATGGTCCGCGACTGCTCGCCCGCTCTCGTGCTCGCCAGCGATGCGACCCTCGGCGACGCGCTCGCGGCTGCCTGGCCCGAGCACGTGAAGATCGCCCTGTACGACCGGGTCTTCGCCGCCGAGCCATCCACCGCCGCTCCCCATGCGATCGACCCCGAAGACCCGGTCACGATCATCTACACCTCGGGCACCAGCGGCGAGCCCAAGGGCGTCGTGCTGACCCGCGCCAACGTCGACTACATGGTCCCGCAGACCGCGGCCGCGGTCGGCGAGATCACGGGCACCCGTGGCGCCCCCGACCGCGTGTTCCACTTCCTCCCGCTGTGCTTCGCCGGCTCGCGCGTGATGCTGTGGACGCAGCTGTACCGCGGCAACCCGGTCCTGCTGTCGACCGATCTGCAGAACCTCGCGCAGGAGATGGGCACCGCCGACGCCCACTACTTTCTCAATGTGCCCGCCCTGCTCGAGCGCATTCGTGCAGGCGTCGGCGCCAAGCTCCGCGAGCGCGGCGGCATCGCGGCGTCCCTGTACCAGCGCGGCCAGGACGCCTTCAAAAAGCAACGCGCCGGCACGGCGAGCGCGCTCGATCGCGTCACCCTCGCGATCGCCCGCAAGCTGGTGTTCTCGGCGATCAAGAAGCAGGTCGGCCCGAGCCTCGAGTTCCTGATCTGCGGCTCGGCTGCCCTCGCTGAAGAGACCCAGTGGTGGTTCGAGCTGATCGGCGTGCGCGTGTATCAGGTCTACGGCCTGACCGAGACCACCGCGATCGTCACGATGGACAGGCCCGGCCAGATCGAGCCCGGCCACGTCGGGCATGCGCTGCGCGGCTGCGAGCTCAAGCTCGACCCGGACGGCGAGCTGCTGGTCCGCGGCCCCAACATCTTCAGCGGCTACTGGAACCGCCCCGAGGCCACGGCGGACGCGATCCGCGACGGCTGGTTCCACACCGGCGATCGCTGCGACCTGACCGCGACCGGTAACCTCAAGATCCTCGGCCGCGTGAAGAACATCCTCGTGCCCGAGTCCGGCCACAACATCGCCCCGGAGCCGATCGAGCAGAAGTTCCTCGACCACTGCCCGACCGCCCAGCAATGCATGCTGGTCGGCCACGCCCGGCCCTACCTGACGCTGATCATCCCCGGTGAAGTGTCCGACGTCGACATCCAGGCCGCGATCGACAGCGTCAACGCCGACGTGCCGCACTACCGCAAGATCAAGACGTTCCTCCGCGTGCCCGAGGCCTTCACGATCGAGAACGGCCTGCTGACCGCCAACCAGAAGCTGCGCCGTCGCGTCGTCGAGGACCACCACCGCGCCGCGATCGATCGGGTGTACGCGTCATGATCGTCATGTCCTGTCAGGACGGCGTCTACGAGCTCGCGCTCGGCGCCCCGCCGTGCAACGAGATCGGCACCGCGATGCTCACCGAGCTCGAGGCCTTCCTCGGATCGCTCGACCCCGACGCCCACACCCTGATCCTGCACAGCACCCAGCGCGGCGGCTTCTCGGCCGGCGCCGACCTGCGCGAGCTGTACCAGGGCCTGCTCGACACACCCACGGACCAGCACGCCACCCGCATCGGCGACTTCATCGACCGCATCCATCGCGTCATGGACACGATCGACATGCTGCCGCTGACCACGATCGGCGTCATCCATGGCGTGTGCTTCGGCGGCGGCTTCGAGCTCGCGCTGACCTGCGACATTCTCATCGCCGAGAAGTCGGCCCGCTTCTGCTTCCCGGAGCTACGTCTCGGGATTATTCCAGGCTTCGGTGGCATCCCCCGCCTGCGCCGCGACGTCGGCAACGCCCTGATCCGCGACCTCCTGCTCAGCGGCCGCAGCATCGGCGCCCGCAAGGCGCTCGCCGTCGGCCTCGTCAGTCAGATGGTCGCCGGCGGCGAGGGCCTCACGGCAGCGCGCGCCCTCGCGGCGCAGTCCGGCAAGTTCGACGCGCTCGCCCGCCGGGCCGCCAAGGCCTTCATCAAGCCGCTCCCCGCCGACGAGCTGGCCCGCGAGCGCGCCTTGTTCCTCCAGCTCGCGCAGGGCCCGGCCCTGATGACCGCGCTCAAGCGCTTCGTCGAGAGCACCGACCTTCGCCCCTACCTGCCCTAAAAGACAGACCATGGCCGCCGACACCCTCGCCATCCTCATCCAATTGGCCGCCAGGCGCTTTGGCGCCGACGCGTCGCAGCTGCGCCCCGAAGACGACCTCTTCGCTCGTCTCGGCATCGACAGCTTCCAGGCCGTCGAGCTGATCTCGGACCTCGAGGGCGAGTTCGACATCGAGCTCCCCGACTATGAGCTGCAAGGGGTCAAGACCTTCGAGGCGCTGGCCCAGAAGATCGACAAGAGGCGCTAAATGCTCGACCTCGGCAAGCTCCCCAGCCTGGGCGCCGCCCTGCGCGACGCGACGATCTCCTTCAAGAGCCGCGAGGCCCTGATCGAGGCCGACCGCCACCGTGAGAACGGGCGCTGGACCTACGCCGAGCTGCGCGCCGCCGCGGACGGCTTCACGGCCGCGTTGCAGGCCCAGGGCTTCGCGCCCGGTGATCGCTGCGCGATCCTCATGCAGAACCAGGCGAAGTGGTTGATCGGCGCCACGGGTGCGCTGTGGGCCGGCTCTATCCTGGTCCCCCTCGACTACAAGCTGACCGCGCCGGAGCAGGCCGCGCTGATCGCCCACGCGAAACCCCGCGTGCTGCTCACCGAATGGCCGACCTGGGAGAAGCTCGCGCACGAGTCCCCCGAGCCGTTCGAGCGCGTGCTGGTGATCGTCACCGAGGCCCCCGCGGACGCCAGGCTCGGCAAGGCCGTCCGCTTCGAGTCGCTGTCACCCACGAACCCCCCCGTGTACGTCGAGCGCAGCCGCGAGGACATCGCCTGCATCGTCTACTCCTCGGGCACCGGCGGCACGCCCAAGGGCTGCATGCTCTCGCACGCGAACTACCTCGCCCAGGCCGAGGTGCTCGGGCGCATGTACCCGATGACCCGCGGCGAGCGTTACTTCTCGGTCCTGCCGACCAACCACGCGATCGACTTCATGTGCGGCTTTTTGATCCCGCTGATGATGGGCGCCGCGGTGGTCCACCAGCGCACGCTGCGGCCCGCGTACTTGAGCGCGACGATGCAGCGCTACAGCATCACCCACATGGCGCTGGTGCCGACGATCCTCAAGACCCTCGAAAAGAAGATCCGCGAGCGCCTCGACGACCTCCCGAAGTGGCAGCGCATCGTCGTCGACAACCTGATCGACCTCAATCACTTCGCGACCCGCCGCGAGCCCAACCAAAAGCTCTCCAGCTCGCTGCTGCGCCCGATCCACGACCAGTTCGGCGGCAAGCTCAAGTTCATGTTCTGCGGCGGCGCCTTCGTCGACCGCGACGTCGCCGAGTTCCTCAACAGCCTCGGCCTCCCGGTCGCGATCGGCTACGGGCTGACCGAGGCCGGCACCGTGCTGACCGTCAACGACCTCAAGCCGTTTCGCGGCGACAGCGTCGGCAAGCCGGTCCCCGGCGTCGAGCTCGTCCTGCGCGATCAAAACGAGGCCGGCGTCGGGGAGGTCTGGGTCCGCGGCCCGACCGTCATGCAGGGCTACCTCGACGAGCCCGAGCTGACCCGCGAGGCGATCGTCGACGGCTGGCTGCGCACCGGCGACCTCGGCACCATCGACGCCGCCGGTCACCTCAAGCTCGTCGGCCGCACGAAGAACATGATCGTCACCGAGGGCGGCAAGAACGTCTACCCCGAGGACATCGAGGCCACCTTCGCCGGGCTCGCCGACTGCGAGGAGTACTCCGTGTTCGCCGCCAACTACCTCTGGCCGACCGGCAAGCTCACCGACGAGCAGCTCCTCATCGTCGTCCGACCGAAGAACGGCACCACCGACGAGCAGCTCGCCGCCCTCCTGGCCGAGCTCGGGGTGCGCAACCGCAAGCTCGCCGACTACAAGCGCCTCGCCGGCGTCCTGCTGTGGACCGACGAATTCCCGCGTACGGCCTCCCAGAAGGTCAAACGCGAGCCGCTCGCGCGCGCGCTCCGGGACCGGGTCGACCGCGGCAGCGTCCGCACGCTATAGGTCAGGCATGCCGACCGATTCGCCTCGCTACCTCGCCGTCGTCAACCCCGCCGCGGGCGGAGGTGCGTGCGGCCGCGGTGCCCCTGCCGCGATCGATCGCCTGCGCCAGTCGGGCCTCGAGGTCGATGTCTTCGAGACCCGCGCCCCGGGAGACGCCCGCGCCCGCGCCCGCGACGAGCTCGCCTCGGGTCGCCGCGACTTTATCGCCGTCGGCGGCGACGGCACCTCCTTCGAGATCGTCAACGGCCTGCTCGACGCGCCGATCTCGGGCGTACGGCCCAGCCTCGGCTTTCTGCCGCTCGGCACCGGCAACTCGTTCCTGCGCGACTTCACCGATCAGGGTGCCGCGTACGCGATCGATGCGATGACCTCCGGCAAGCGCCAGCCCTGCGACGTCATCCGCGTCACCCACACCGAGGGCGTGCTGCACTTCATCAACATTTTTAGCATCGGCTTTGTCGCCGCCGTCGGCGCGACCCGCAACCGCCACTTCTCTGCGCTGGGCGAGTTCGGCTACACGCTGAGCACCGTGCTCCGGGTCGCCAACCTGCGCCCCTACGTGTTCCCGATGAAGATCCCCGGACGCGACGAGAACCGTGACCCGCTGACCTTCCTCTCGATCAACAACAGCCGCTTCACCGGCGGCAAGATGATGATGGCCCCCGACGCCAACACCCGCGACGGCCTGCTCGACATCATCCGCGTCGGTCGCATGGGCCGCATCTCGCTGCTGCGCACCTTCCCGAAGATCTTCAAGGGCACACACGTCGACCACCCCGCCGTCACCTGCCACCAGACCCCCGCGGTCGACCTGCGCCTGCCCGACGCGGTCGACGTCATGATCGACGGCGAGATGATGAAGTTCAACCCCACGCGCCTCGAGGTCATCCCCGGCGCGATCGATGTGAGGACCTGAGCGTGCTGACCAAGTTGATCGACTACCTCAAGCTCGCGGTCCAGGCCGTCTACTCCGCGGTGGTGTGGTTCGCCGTGTTCGCGGGCATGGCCTGCGTGATCATCGTGTGGGGCGTCACCTCCATGTTCGTCGGCGTGCGCGAGGCCCAGACCCGCTACGGCAACCCCGTCATGGCGCTGTGCCTGCGCCTGACGCTCAGCAGGATCGAGGTCATCCGCGACCCCGACTTCGACCCCCAGCGGCGCTGCATGTACGTGCAAAACCACGTCAACGTGATGGACGCCCACGCCGCCTGCAACGCCCTCTCGCACGCCTTTTGCGGGATCATGAACGCCTGGCAGTTCAAGATCCCGTTCTACGGGCCGATCATGCGCCACGCCGGCGGCATCCCGGTCCGCCCCGGCAGCACCAACCGCTACAGCGAGATCGCCGAGGCCGCGCGCGACCGCGTCGCCCAGGGCCTGTCGATCCTCGTCTACCCCGAGGCCCACCGCACCCGCGACGGCAAGGTCCACGAATTCAAAAAAGGCGTGTTCCTGATGGCCCGCGACGCCGGCCTCCCGATCACGCCCTTCGCCACGCGCGGCATGTACGAGATGAACCACAAGGGCACCTGGCTGTTCAGGCCGAGCCGCATCACCCTCTACGTCGGCGCCCCGATCGAGACCGTCGGCCTCAGCAACGAGGAGATGCGCGCCGTCATGGACCGCACCCACAAGATCATCAGCGACTTCGCCGAGCGCGGCATCATTCCAGGCCGCTCCGTCGCCGCAACCTCACCCACCGGCACCTGACGCCCATGCTCCGCAAGCTCGCCACCATGTTCGCCCGCAAGACCGTCCAGGTCGTCTACAGCCTCGCCGTGTGGGGCCTCGGCTTCGCCTGGATGGCAGGCGTCTCGATAAGCTGGGCGGTCGTCCGCGTGATCATGCCGGGCCGCAACACCCAGCAGATGATCGGCACCCCCGGCATGGCCGTGTGCCTGCGCTTCACGCTCAGCAAGGTCACGTTTATCTACGATCCCGCGTTCGACCGCATGCGCACCAGCGTGTTCTGCCAAAATCACGTCAACCTGATGGACGCCCACGCCGCCTGCGCTTCCATTCCGGGGCCATTTTGCGGCCTGATGAACAGGTGGCAGTTCTACATCCCGTTCTACGGCTGGATCATGTCGCTCGCCCAGGGCATCGCCGTCCGCTCCGGCGCCAGTCGCTATCGTGAGATCGCCGACCAGGCGCGCGACCGGGCCGCCCGCGGCATCTCGATCCTCGTGTTCCCGGAGGCCCACCGCACCCGCGACGGCAAGGTCCACCCCTTCAAGCGCGGCGTGTTCCTGATGGCCCGCGAGGCCGGCCTCCCGGTCGTCCCGCTGGCCACCCGCGGCATGTACGAGCTCAACCGCAAGGGCACCTGGCTGCTCAAGCCGAGCGACATCCGCATCTACATCGGCGCCCAGATCGAGACCGCCGACCTCAGCGACGACGAGCTACGCGACGTCATCAACCGCACCGAGCAGATCGTCCGCGACTTCACCGAGCGCGGCGTCGTGCCCTCCGACCACGACCACGACACCGGCTCCGGCGCCCTGACCGGCAGCTGAAGACTCGCCCGGATCCTCACCGCCCGTGCACGCTGGTGTCCGGGTGGTAGAGGTGCCAGTCGAACCAGTAGTCCCACAGCGCCGGCAGCGGCGTCATGCACTCGCCGACCCGCGAACCCTCGATCGCGCAGCCGCGAAAGTCCCACACGCTGCCCGTATCGGCGTCGACGACCCGCCCCGCGCCCGCGGGCGCGAGCAACAGCGACACCCCCCCGACCCGGCGATCGAACGCCCGCAGCGCCTTCGCTCCCGCCGACCACAACACCACCGGCACGCCG
>JAYUXQ010000718.1:0-4057 GCA_043752905.1 Nannocystis sp.
CCGGTCGTGTTCGCCGTCGATAATCCCGGCGAGCGGCTCCCGCTCGGCGCCTTCGTCGAGGCCCACCTGATCACCGGCCCGTCACGCGAAGCGCTGGCCGTCCCGACCACCGCCGTGCTGACCGAGGCCGGCCAGGCCGTCGTGTACGTCGAGCCCGAGGGCGAACGCTTCGAGCGGCGCCCGGTCGAGCTCGGCGTGCAAGATGGCGGCTACATCGAGGTCGTGCGCGGCGTCGCGGCCGGCGAGCGCGTCGTCTCGCGCGGCGCCTACCTGGTCCGACTCGCCGGTGCCAGCGGGGCCGTACCGACCCACGGACATGCGCACTGAGGGGCCACGATGATCGACGCCGTCATCCGCTGGTCCCTGCAAAATCGCCTGCTGGTCTTGCTGGCCGCGCTCGTGCTCGTCGTGTGGGGCGGCGCGACCGTGCAGCGCATGCCGGTCGACGTATTCCCCGACTTGACCGCCCCGACCGTCACCGTGCTCGCGGAGGCGCACGGCATGGCCCCGCAAGAGCTTGAGGTCCAGGTCACGTTCCCGATCGAGGCGGCGCTCAACGGAGCGGCCGGGGTCCGGCGCGTGCGCTCCTCGACCGCGGTCGGCATCGCCGTGATCTGGGTCGAGTTCGAGTGGGGCCAGGACCCTTACCGGGCCCGCCAGATCGTCAGCGAGCGCCTGCAGCTCGTCCGCGACGCGCTGCCGCCGGAGGTCGAGCCGCCGATCCTCGCGCCGATGTCCTCGATCATGGGCGAGATCATGTTCGTCGCCCTGACCGGCGCCGAGCACGATCCGATGGACCTGCGCACCCAAGCCGACTGGACCCTGCGCCGACGCCTGCTCGCGGTGCCCGGCGTCTCGCAGGTGATCGTGCTCGGCGGTGACGTCCGCCAGTACCAGGTGCGCGTCGATCCGGCCCGCCTCGTCGCCCATGGCCTCGGCCTCGAAGACGTCGTCGCCGCCGTCGTCGCGACCAACGCCAACAGCTCCGCGGGCTTCCTGATCGAGGGCGGCCAGGAGTCGATCATCCACGGCATCGGTCGTGTCGAGCGCCCCCAGGACATCGCAGACACGGTGCTGGTCGCCCATGAGACTGCCCCAGCGCGCGTCGGCGACGTGGCCACCGTCGCGCTCGGCCCGGCGCTCAAGCGCGGCGACGGCTCCTACAACGCCGCCCCTGCGGTCGTGCTCGGCGTACAAAAGCAACCCGGCGTCAATTCCCTGGAGCTGACCGCCCGCATCGACGAGCTCCTGACCGACCTCGAGACAACGCTCCCGACCGGCATGAAGATCGAGCGCGACATCTTCCGCCAGGCCGACTTCATCCAGCGCTCGGTCGACAACGTCACGGTCGCCCTGCGTGACGGCGTGTTTCTGGTGCTGATCATCGTCCTGGTGTTCCTGTGGTCGCTACGCGCCACCGCGATCACCGTCGTGGCGATCCCCTTGTCGCTACTGGTCGCCTGCCTGTGCCTGCACGCCTTCGGCGCCACGATCAACACAATGACCCTCGGCGGCCTGGCGATCGCCGTCGGCGAGCTCGTCGACGACGCGATCATCGACGTCGAGAACGTGGTGCGTCGCATGCGAGAAAATGCCTCGCTTCCGCCCGACGTTCGACGCCCGACGCTCGCGGTGGTGCTCGACGCCAGCCGAGAGATCCGCAGCTCTATCGTTTACGCGACGCTCGTCATCCTGCTGGCGTTCATCCCGCTGTTCTTCCTCTCGGGCGTCGAGGGCAGGCTGCTCCAGCCGCTCGGGCTCGCCTACGTCGTCTCGCTCACGGCCTCGCTCCTGGTCGCGCTGACCGTCACGCCGGTGCTCTGCTCGCTACTGCTGCGCAAAGCCAGCAGCGGCACCGAGCACCACGACAGCCGGCTGGTTGCCGCCCTCAAGCGCATCTACCAGCCGGTGCTCCGCGCCGCGGTGCGCGGCTGGCGGGTCGTCATGGCCATCGCGCTCGCCGGGCTGATCGCCGCCGTCATCGCGGCCGCAAGCCTCGGCCGCGCCTTCCTGCCCGAGTTCAACGAGGGCACGCTGACGGTCAGCGCCATCACGCTGCCCGGCACCTCGCTCACCCAGTCGAACGAGATCGGCGCGTGGATCGAGCGGATCTTGCTGGCCCGCCCGGAGGTCACCTCCGTCGCCCGCCGGACCGGCCGCGCCGAGCTCGACGAGCACGCCCAGGGGGTCAACGCCGCCGAGCTCGACGTCAACCTCGCGGCGGACATCCCCGATCGGGAGGCGTTCCTCGCCGAGCTGCGCGACGACCTGTCCGCCGTTCCGGGCACGTTCATCGTGCTCGGCCAGCCGATCTCCCACCGCATCGACCACATGCTGTCGGGCACGCGCGCCAACATCGCCATCAAGATCTTCGGCGACGACCTCTACGAGCTGCGCCGCATCGCGGCCCGGGTCGAGGCCGCCGTCACCGGCGTGCCCGGCCTGGTCGACCTCTCGACCGAGCAGCAGACCGACATTCCGCAGATCACCGTGCGCCTCGACCGCACCGCGCTCGCCCGCCATGGCCTGCGCACCGCCGACGTCGCGCGCACCATGGAGACCGCGTTTACCGGGAGCGTCGTCTCGCAGGTGCTCGAGGGCCAGCGATCGTTCGACCTCGTCGTCAAGCTCGACCCGGCCGCCGTCGTCGACCTCGAGGCCCTGCGACGCACGCCGATCAGGGCCACCGGCGGCGGCGTCCTGCCGCTCGCCGCGCTGGCGCAGATCGACCGCGACCTCGGCCCGAACACGATCAGCCGCGAGCAGGTGCAGCGCAAGATCGTCGTCATGGGCAACGTCGCCGGGCGCGACGTCGTCAACGTCGTCGGCGACATCCAGCAGCGTCTTGCCGCCAGCGATCCGCTTCCCGAGGGTTATCGGGTCGAGTACGGCGGACAGTTCGAGAGCGCCGAGGCGGCCTCGAGCACCCTGCTCACGCTGGGCTTGCTCGTCGTCGCGGGCATCTTCGTGCTGCTCTACAGCGCCTTCAAGACCGTGCGCGACGCCGCGATCGTCCTATTAAACCTCCCGTTCGCGCTGATCGGCGGGGTGCTCGGTGTAGTCCTCGGGGGCGGCGTGCTGTCGGTCGCCTCCCTGGTCGGCTTCATCACCCTGTTTGGCATCGCTACCCGCAACGGCATCATGCTGGTCGCCCACATCCGACACCTGTTGCACGAGACCCCAGGCAGGCCAGTGCGCGAAGCCGTCGAGCAGGCAGCGCTCGAGCGCCTCGCGCCGATCTTGATGACCGCGCTGGCGGCGGGCCTCGGCCTCGTGCCGCTCGCACTGTCGGCTGGCGTGCCCGGCAGCGAGATCCAGGCGCCGATGGCCCTCGTCATTCTCTGCGGCCTGGCATCCTCGACCGGACTCAACATGTTCGTCGTGCCCGCCCTGTACACCCGCTTTCACCGCGAGCCGTCGCCGGAGACCTGAGCATGGCGATCGCCCCGCAACGACTCGGCGCAGTGCTCGGCTTGCTCGCGGCGCTGAGCTTCGGCGTCAGCGCACCGCTCTCGAAGCTGCTGCTCGCCGAGCTCTCGCCGCAGTTGCTCGCCGGACTGCTTTACCTCGGGGCTGGCGCCGGACTCGTGCTCTACCGGGTCGTGCGGCCGCGTACCCGCGAGGCGCCGCTGACCCGAGCTGACCTCCCGCCCTTGCTCGGGGTGGTCGCCCTCGGCGGCGTCGCCGGCCCACTACTGCTGATGCTCGGCCTTTCCCGCGTCAGCGGCACCGCAGGTGCGCTGTTGCTCAACCTCGAGGGCCCGCTGACGATCGTCCTCGCTGCGGTCCTGTTCGGCGAGCACCTCGGGCGCCGCGCGACGCTCGCGGCGGCCTGCATCTTGCTCGGAGCCGTCGCCCTCCGCGTGAGCCCCGGCGCGGTCGCGGCCGACAGCCTCGGCGTCGTCATGATCGCCGCGGCGTGCCTGTGCTGGGCCCTCGACAACATGTCGTCACGCTGTACCTCCTCCCAGGACAGCCGCGGCTGCGGGTCCGTGAAGGTCACCGTCGCAAGCACCAGGTCCGCGACCTGAAGGGCGCGACAGAGATGCGCCGGTTC
>JAYUXQ010000719.1:0-1523 GCA_043752905.1 Nannocystis sp.
CTTGTTCGCCACGATGGCGGACATCATGGAGGCCGCGGGCATGACCCGCCGGACGATCCGCGTGTGGGTCGAGCGTGGCCTCCTGACCAAGCCGGTCAATGTCTCGCAGGGCTACCCGGGCGGGATGTTCAACCGCTTCCCGGCGCACGTGCTCGACCAGGCCCGCTTTATCGTGGCGATGCGCGAGCAGGGCATGTCGCTCGACGAGATCGCCGCCCTGGTCGCCGCCCGGGACTGGACCCGGGCTGGCCGTCCCTACCGGGCTGGAGTAGAATCGCGCGACGATGCGCCCGCGCCAAATCGCCGTGCTAAGCGCCTTCCTTGAGCTGATGCCGGGCTGCGGCCGCGACGATGTGGCGACGTCCAGCTTCGCCAGTGGGCCGCACCCGATCACGTCGAGCACTGGCAGCTCCGACAGCTCCGGCAGCGGGGCGAGCACCAGCAGTTCCGGCAGCACCAGCGGCGAGGACAGCGGCAGCGGAGCCGCTAGCGCGGGCGGCACGACCATCGGGAACATGTCGACGCTGGACATGTGGCCGGTGCCTGACTTCGGCGGGCAGCCGATCGGCTGCCAGGGGAAGATCGACTTCCTGTTCGTGATCTCGGGCTGGTACTCAATGAAGGCCAACCAGACGCAGCTCCAGGAGGCATTCCCGGCCTTCACCGCGATGCTCGGGGATGAGTTCGCCGACTTCGACTACCACATCATGGTCGTGGAAGCCGGCGGCAACGCGCTCCTCAACAAGTGCGATGCCTGCTACGACTGCACCGGCTGCGAGAAGCCCGGCTGTGCGGAGTACGGCGGCCCGGAGGACTACCCCTGTAAGGGGCCGTTCGTGGTGTGCGACGTGACCGATGGCGCGGGGGTCACGATCACCGGCAACTTCGGCGCGACGAACAAGCGCTGCGACCTGTTCGGCGGCAACCGCTACATCGTCAAGGGCGAGCCCGATCCCACCGCGGCGTTCAAGTGCATCGCCACTGTCGGCGAGGGTCCCAAGACGCCGATACCGATGACGATGATGCAGGCCGCGCTCGAGCCCGACATGTTGAGCGGCGGCTGCAACGACGGCTTTCTGCGCAAGGACGCGCTCCTCGCTGTCGTCGTCCTGAACCGCGACCAGGACGACCTCACCCCAGGGACGCCGCAGGACTGGTATGACGCGCTCGTCGCCGCCAAGGGGGGCAACGAGGAGGCGATCGTCACGCTCGTGCTGTCGAACGACCTCGATCTGCCGAACCCCAAGTGTCCGGGTCCGGTGGTCGGCGCGAACCCGCTGCGCCTGTTCGCGGAAGCCGCGGCGCACGGACGCTTCGAGACGATCTGTAGCGACACCTACGTCGGCTACCTAAAGACGATGGCCGCGACGATCATCGAGCAGTGCTCGCTCCTTATCCCGGGGTGACCGCTACCCGCGGAAAAGACCGGCGATCCACTGCACGGCGCCGTCGACCGACTCGGCCCCGGCCCACGCGCACAGGTACTTGCAGTCAAGCGCCTGCACGCGATCGGGGCCGTTGCT
>JAYUXQ010000720.1:0-4055 GCA_043752905.1 Nannocystis sp.
GGCCCTGCCCGCGCCTTCCGTACTCGCCGCGCCCGCCTCGCTGCCCGACTGGGGCGCAGCCGCCACAGCACCGGCACCGGCACCGGCACCGGCACCGGCGCCCATTGTTTCGGGTCCGCAGCGCTCGCACTTCCAGGTCGGCGGCGCGGTCCAGCAGGGGGCGTTGTACGTCGCGCGCAAGGCCGACCGCGAGCTGCTGGAGGCGCTGCGCCACGGCGAGTTCTGTTACATCCTGGCGCCGCGGCAGATCGGCAAGTCGAGCCTGCGGATCCGGGTCGGGCAGGCGCTGGCGCGCGAGCAGGTGCGCTGCGTCAGCATCGACTTCTCGGGCATCGGCTCGACCTCCGTCACGATCGACGAGTGGTATTACAGCATCGCCGACGACATCGCCCAGGCGCTCGGCCTGCCGAACCTCGACCTGTTCTGGACCACGCACCAGCACCTGACCCCCGTACATCGCTGGTACCGCTTCATCCGCAACGAGCTGCTCGACCGCGTCAGCGGGCCGATCGTCGTGTTCATCGACGAGGTCGACTCGGTGCTCGCGCTGAGCTTCGCCACCGACGACTTCTTCGCCTCGATCCGCTCGGCCTACAACCTGCGCGCGGACGACCCCGAGTACTGCCGCCTGACGTTTTGCCTGCTCGGCGTCGCCGCCCCGGCCGACCTGATCCAGAACTCGGTGCGCACGCCCTTCAACATCGGCCGCGAGATCCGGCTCGATGACTTCTCGCGCGAGGAGCTCGGCACCCTGCGTCCCGGCCTCGAGGGCCTCGGATGCGACGCCGACGCGTTGTTGGATGCCGTCTACGTGTGGACCTCCGGCCACCCGTACATGACCCAGCGCCTGTGCGACGACCTCGCCCGCCACGGGCCCGTCACCCATGGCAAGGAGTCCGCGCGGGTCGACGACGCGGCCTTCAATCTCTTTGTCCGTAGCGGTCGCGGCGGCGACGCCAACCTCGCGTACGCCGAGAAGCGCCTCGACATGAACGCCTCGCGGATGAAGGTGCGCCAGCTGCTGCACCTCTACCGCAAGCTCCTCGACAACGACCGCGTCCTCGCCGAGCCCAACAACCAGATCCAGACCGAGCTGCGGTTGACCGGGCTCGCCGCCGAGTGGCGCGCCGAGGGCGGCGAAATTTATCTTCGCACCCGCAACCTCATCTTCGCCGAGGTCTACGACCACAAGTGGCTCAAGCTCAAGGAGAAGGAGCAGCGCCTCGCCGAGCTCGTCGACCGCTGGTCGAGCTCTGGCAAGCTCGACGACTACCTCCTACGCGGCGCGGCCCTCGAGGACGCGCTCACGTGGTCGCACGGCCGCAGCGACCTCACCGTCATCGACCACGAGTTCCTGCTCGCTGGCGTCAACTATGCCCGCCGCGAGGCCGAGAACCGGCACAAGCTCGAGGAGACCGCGCGCAAGGAAGAGGCCGCCGGTCGCAAGGCGATCGAGGAGCAGCGCAAGGCCGACCGCGAGCGCTACCGGGCCGACATCGAGCGCGAGCGGCGAGAGCGGGCCGAGGAGGGCGCCCTGTCCCAGCGGCGCACGATCAGCATCCTGACAGGCACCGTCGCGCTGCTCGGTGTGCTGCTGGCGTTGTTCGCCTGGCAGTACATCGTCGCCGAGCGCAGCAAGACCATGCTCGCCAACCTCGACGAGCGCAACCGCGAGGACGCGCATCTCCAACAGCTCGGCGCCGAGGCGCTCCTGCTCTCGCAACAGGCCGGCAAGGAGCGCCAGGCCCTGCGCATCGCGATCGGCGCCGCCAGCAAGAGCATGCAGCAGGGCCGCTCGGTCCCGCCGCGGGTGATGCAGGGCCTCGCGGCCGCGGTCGCCACCCCCGTACAACGGCCGGTGGTGCTGCGTCACGGCGAGGAGATCACGACCGCCGACTTCTCGCACGACGGCACCCGCGTGCTCACGGCCAGCCGCGACCACACCGCGCACCTGTGGGACGCCGTGTCCGGCAGGTCGATCCGTGTGCTCGGTGAACATGGCGGGGCTGTCCTCGCGGCCAGCTTCTCGATCGACGACGGCCGCATCTTCACCGTCTCGGCCGACCGCCAGGCCCGGCTGTGGAACGCCGCCTCGGGCGAGGTGCTGGAGACCTACAAGGGCCTGGTCAACCCGCAGCCGCTGCGCTTCCTCGCCGCGATGGCCCCGGACGCGACCCGCGTGGTGCTCTCACAGAGCGACCGGACCCTGCGCCTCGCCGAGCTGCGCAACAACAGGACGATCGAGCTGCTGCGCGGCCACACCGGCGCGGTCACGACGGCCGCCTTCTCGCCCGACGGCCTGCGCCTGGTCACCGCCTGCACCGATGGCAGCGCCCGCCTGTGGTCGGCCGAGACCGGGCGTGCGATCGCCGAGATGCGCCGGCACGCCGGGGCGCTGCGGTCCGTCGGCTTCTCGCCCAGCGGCGCGCGCATCGTCACCGTCGGCGAGGACCGCACCGCCCGCCTGTGGGACGACAGGGGCATGCACCTCGCCGGTCTCACCGCGCACACCGGCACGATCCTCGGGGTCGTGTTCTCGGGCGACAGCGGCACGCTCGCGACCCACAGCGATGACCGCACCGCGATCCTCTGGGGCGCGCAGGGTGGCAAGCAGATCGCCACGCTCGGCGGCCACACCGGCCCCGTGATCGACCTGAGCTTCTCGGCCGACGGACGCAGGGTCGTCACCGCCAGCGCCGACAACTCGGCCAAGGTGTGGCAGTCGAGCGGCGAGCCGGTCGTCGACCTCGTCGGCCACACCGGACCTGTCCGCATGGCCAGGTTCTCACCGGACGGATCTCGCGTGTTGACGGCCAGCGACGACACCACCGCCCGCCTGTGGAACAGCAGCAGCGGCAACGTCGTCGCCACCCTCGAGGGTCACACCGGCAAGGTCCGGGTCGGCCGCTTCTCGCCCGATGGCGGCCGCGTGATCACCGTCGGCGACGACAACACCGCCCGCCTGTGGGACGCCTCGCTGAACAACGCGATCCCGACGCTCAAGGGTCACGCCGCGCCGGTCCGCCTGGCCCGCTTCTCGCCCGACGGCACGCGCATCGTCACCGTCAGCGACGACAAGACCGCGCGCCTGTGGGACTCGACCACCTACGGCCTCGTGCGCGTGCTCGAGGGCCATACCGGCCCCGTGTTCGCCGCGGCGTTCGCCGCCGAGGGCTCGGGCCACCTGATCACGCTCGCCGAGCTCGACTCGACCCTGCGCATGTGGGACAGCCACAGCGGCGATCTGCTGGCCGCCGTCGGCCACGCGGGGCCCGTGCTCGCGGCGACCTTCTCGCGCGACGGCACGCGCATGATCACCGCCGGTGCCGACGATACCCTGCGCCAGTGGACCGTCGCCACCGGCAAGGAGATCGTCGAGCGCCAGTGCCAGGGCCTGCAAGGCGGCGTCGACGTCGCGGCGCTGGCCAATGGCGGTGCCTTCGCGCTGGTCGCCAGCCGCGAAAGCAACCGCGCGTCGCTGGTCGCCGAGAACTGCCAGGTGATCGGCGACCTCGTCGGCCACTCGGGTCCGGTCACCGGCGCGACCTTCTCGCCCGACGGCACCCTCGTCGCCACGATCTCGACCGACAACACCACCAAGCTGTGGTCGACCCGCTACGGCAACGACCTCGACACCCTCGACACCGGCTCCGGCGCGGTCCACAGCGTCAATTTTTCTCGTGATGGCGCGCGGCTGGTCGTCGCCACCGCCCGCGACGCCTGGGTCTACGTGCTCACCGAGGAGGGCACCCGCACCGAGGTCCTCGCCACCTTGCAGGGCCACTCCGCCGCGGTGCTGCACGCCAGCTTCTCGCAGAACGGTCAACGCATCGTCACCGCCTCGTCCGACAACACCGCCAAGCTGTGGTCCGTCGCCAAGCCCGGCTACGAGCTGATCGCCACCCTCCACGGCCACTCCGCCGCCGTCAGCTTCGCCGACTTCTCCCCCGACGGCGCCATGGTCGTCACCGCCGGCCGCGACAGCCGCGCCAAGGTCTTCCCCACCACCCTCGAGGCATTCTTCAAAAAGGCCTGCGAGGCCCTGCGCAGCCAGC
>JAYUXQ010000721.1:0-1522 GCA_043752905.1 Nannocystis sp.
TGGGTGCGACCGGGTGAAGGTTAGCATGAGTAGGCGGCTGGTCCTCGGCCTCGTGATCCCATAGCACCACCGCCCCTCGGCTGGTGCCCGTGAGCCACATGCAGAACTGGTCGCCGCCGCCTGTGGTCGCTATGGGGAGGAGCCCTTCCGGCATCCGCCCGGCGTAAACCGCAAAACGCCACCTGAGATCGCAAGTGTGAGAGGGATCGGCACCGTAGAAGTACAACATGCGAACATCATCGTCAGGACCCCCCTCGGGCCAGTCTTGGATCGGCACCGTGTCCGGCGTTGGCGAACCACCGTTCGTGCGGAGCAAGAATTCGGCGTAGTCCAAGGGCAGCGTGCATCCGAGCTGACGCTCGAGTGACGTGAGATCGTCTTTAGAGATCGGGGGTCCACACTCGTCAAGTTCTCGGTACATGTGGGGGTGGTCGTTGTGTAGGGGTGTCCTTTGACGTTCTTTTTCGGAGGCACGAACATCATCCGTCGACCGTGAACACGACGGCTCGCCGGGCATCGGCGGCCTGCTTCCAGAACTTTTGTAGAGGGACCACGCTGTCCCAGGTGTAAGCGAAATCCTCCGCGGACAGGGATCGCCCGTACGCCTTGCGATCGATCTGGTCGTAGAGGCGCTTGAATGACACTTGGTCGAGGCGCACCAGAACGTCTGCGACCTCGATGACGTCTTGCGCAGGGACCAGGACGACATGGTAGTCATCACCCTTGTATAACGGGCGTCCCCCGAGGACGACTCGCCCAAGTCCCGGCGACGCACCCTTCGAGGTCAAGGCCAGGTGGATCGCCCACCACGCGCCATCGGTCTCGATGAGCCACGCCTTGTCCCATCCTCCCTCGATCTCCTCGATCTGTTCCATGACCGCCTCATCACCGCGAGCGGCGAGCAGTTGCTTGAGTTCGGGATCGCTGACGGCAAAGTGAACGCCTCTTCCTGGCATGGGATCAACCTCCAGACTTATTGTACGGGGTGAACGCGGGGCGTTGTCCAGTCGCCCCCTGGATGTCGTTGAGTGCGTTTGTCTCGCGAGGCACGGGGTTCCCTGAGCTTGTCGCACGGCCGACGTTCTCGCGGTAGACGGAGCCGTCCGGTGCGCGGGTCGTGATGTCCGGCCGACGACAGCTCTTGCAGCCTCCAGGAGTCAGAATGACCTCCTCGGTCTTCGAGCCACCTGCGATGTGGATGTGACCATCACGCTCCAACTCGCCGATCCGCCGCTTGATCGTGGCGTTGTGTGGCCCGTCCGGCCAAAGTTTTGGCCCCGTCTTGAGCCGCTCAGCCGCCTTGCGGGCTGCGTTCACCGCGTCGTCGGCCAGCTTGCGGACGGCCTTTCGGGCCTGTCGTAAGGCGAGCTTGACGCCATGCTTGCTGGCCTTGTAGCCCACGCCGGGCGGGCCAGCGGCGAGACTGGCCACGTCGGCGACGTCCGAAGCGGTCATCGCCCAGTCGAGGCCGGTCAGCGCGGCGTCGAGGACGCCGTAGGCCATGCTGGCGAGCTGGGCGCCG
>JAYUXQ010000722.1:0-1522 GCA_043752905.1 Nannocystis sp.
CGCACGACATCGAGTAATCCGCCCGGCTCGCGCTCCGCGGCGTACAGGCGCGCGAGATCGAGGCCCTGCGCGCCGGTCTCGGCGGCGCTCAACACGGTCGCCGCGAGGTACTCGCCGCGATACACCGCGTCCGTCTCGGACACGATCTGCTGACCCCAGTAGTCGCGGGTCTTGTTGAATTCGGGGTCGTCGATCGGCTCGAAGAAGTCGGTGCCGCCGAGGTGGATCGCCATCTGATCGCCGCGGTTGAGCAGCGTCACGTCGAGCACCTGCGTGTTGACGGAGAACTTGAAGGTGCCGAACTTGATGACCGCCGAGCCGCCGTCGAACAGCTCCAGGCGGTCCCGCAGGGCCCGCAGCGCGTCCTGCCGGGCGCTGATGATCTTGCTCGAGATCTCGTCGGCCTTGACCGACGCGCCGAGGCCCATCAGCTTCTCGACCAGCTCCTTGGCCTTTAGCACCATCGCGTCGGCCGCGAAGTAGGCGTTGAGCTCCTCGGGCGCCTTGAACGTCTGGGCCCGGCGCCCGACGCCCTCGAGGATGCGGTCCGCCGCGGCGACCAGGCTCTGCACCCGCGCCTGGCGCTCATCCAACAACGTCTGTTTCCTCGCCGCGATCGCGTCGTGGACCTCCTCGCGCTTGGCCGCCAGCTCGCCCAGGAACTCGTCGAATTCCGTGAAGCGCCCCGACAGCTCCTCGAGCTGGACCAGCAGCTTGGCGAGCTGCTCGTCGCACTTCTCCGGCGTGTCGCACTGCGTCAGCGCCGACGAGACCGTCTGCGCGAACAGCTTGAACTGCGCGCCGAACTCGGCCTTGCCCTCACGCGTCAGCAACTGCTTGCGCACGCTGGCGTAGGTGGCCCGCACGCGGCCGTGATGGGCGAACACCGTCGAGATGTCCTCGAGGATCTTGGTCCGCGCGACCGCATCGCCGACCTGCAAGCCACTGACGACCTCGGCCAGGACATTGAGCCCGTCGCCCAGCGCCGTGATCTCGGCCTCGATCGGCTGGAGCTGCGCGGCGTTGTCGAGCTTCTCGACGCGCGCGAGCACGTCGTCGAGGCTGCGCATCACCGGGACCAGCGCCTCGCCCTTGACCAGGAAGTCGACCGCCGCCTTGCTGATGCGGTCGAACTCCTCCACCAATTGCTTCTCGAGCGCGTCGAGGGCGGCGAGGTCGATCGACCGGACCTCGCGCAGCGTGATGACGGCGCCGCGCTGGTTTCGCAGCGCGGTCAGGGCGTGCATGTACTGCTCGACGCCCTTCCAGTCGCCGGGCCGCAGCGTCTTGATCAGCGCGGCCTGCGCGGCCTGCGCGTCCGCCAGCGCCTCGCGGGCGCGCTTGCGGATCGAGACGACCTTCTCGAACTCGTCGATGATGAGCTCGCCGGTCTGGCGCAGGGTCTTGAGGGCGGCGTGCAGGTCACCGACCTCCGCGTGCCCGATCCAGTAGTAATTGTCGGCGACCTTGGCGGCCTGCGCGATCAGGTCCTCGTAGGTCTCGCGGCGCGGGTCGGTGTTCT